>NZ_JBEOXE010000021.1:0-121736 GCF_040296485.1 Streptomyces sp. NPDC002138
CCCGCGCCCGCCCCGGCGCCCGCGGCCGCCCTGCCGCAGGCGGGCACCGCGCCGTCCTCCGTCGCCGTGGAGAGCGGCGCGCCCGCCCGAGGCTGAGGCCCTTCACCGCGCGCACGGGACATCGGGCCCGAGCGAAGAGCGGGCCGGTGCGGGGTCGGGACACCACGTGCGGGGTCAGGACACCGGGACGCGGTACGGCTCCTCGGCGGGCCGCGGGCTCGGCGTCCCGTCCTTCGGGCGTCCTGGCCGTACGGGCCACCACGTGGCCCGGCCGAGGAGAGCGGCCAGCGCGGGCACCAGGACGACCGACAGGACGGAGGCCGAGAGCAGGATGCCGAGCGCCGTGGCGAAACCGACCTGCCGGGAGCCCGGGTCCGGCGCGACCGCCAGGCCGGCGAACGACCCCGCCAGGACCAGGCCCGCCGTGAGGATGGCGGGCGCGGTGCTGCGTACGGCGCGGGCCACGGCCGCGCGGGCCGGGCCGGGGCGCTCCATCTCCTCCCGGATCCGGTCGCTGATCAGGATGTTGTAGTCGGTGCCGAGGGCGACGACGAAGAGGAACAGCACCAGCGGGAGGGTGAAGGCGACGCCCGGCTTGTCCAGCAGGTGCTGGAAGACCAGGGCGGAGGCGCCGAGCGTGGCCGCGAAACCGAGCCCCACGGAGACCATCAGGATCACCGGGGCGATCAGGCTGCGCAGCAGGACGACCAGGATCAGCGCGATCAGCGCCGCCGCGACCGGGAACACGATCCGCAGGTCGTGGTCGACGGCGGTGGCCACGTCCACGAACACCGCGGCGGTGCCGCCCACATGGGCCACCGTGCCCTCGGGGGAGTGGGCCGCGACCGCGCCGCGCACCGGACCGGAGACCAGGTCACGGGCCCGCCGCGTCTCCGGGTCGACCGTCAGGTACACATCGATACGAGCGGCACCGTGGTCCCCGTTCAAGACGGTCGGCCCGACCCGGCCGACGCCCTCGACCGCGCCTAGCGCCCGGGAGAGTCCGTCGAGCCGCCCGGTGGTGAGGGCGCCGCCGTCCCGCGCCGTGACGTACACGGTCGTCGGCTCCCACGCGCCCGTCGGGAGCGCCCGGCCGATCTCGTCGGCGGTCGCCGTGGCCGCGGTCTTCCCGCCCGCCCCGCCCCGCCCGTAGTCCATGGTGAGCCCGGCCAGGCCGGTGGCCAGCGCGCCCAGCAGGGCCACGGAGGCCAGGGCCAGAGCCACCGGCCGGCGCGCCACCAGCGCGCCGAACCGCCCGGCCGCGTCCTCGCGCGGGGCGCGCTTCAACGCCTTCGAGGGCCAGAACATCGCGCGCCCGGCCACCGCCAGCATGGCGGGCATCAGCGTCAGGCTGCCGACCAGCATCACCAGGACCGACACGGCGATCGCCGGGCCGAGCAGCCGGAACTGGCCGAAGGAGGCGATCCCGAGGGTCGCGAAGGCGGCCACGATGGTCAGCGCCGCCGAGGTGATCGCCGTACCCACCCGGACCGACACCTCGGCGGCGACGACGCGCGCGTCGCACTCCGGCCGGTTCCGCAGCCGCTCGCGGTAGCGGAAGAGCAGGAACAGGAAGTAGTCGATCCCGATGCCCAGCAGCACCACCGGGATCAGGCTCGGGGTGGAGCCGTCCAGCGTGACGCCCGTGAGCATCGCGGTACCCGTGACGGCCCCGCTCGCCGCGCCGCCGATGAAGGCGATCGCGAGCAGGGGCAGGATCACGGCGAGCACGCTGCGGAAGGCGAGCACGTTCAGCAGCACGATCAGGGCCGTGGTGAGGATGCTCACCACCAGCGTCCTGGTCTTCTCGGCGTCGGTCACGTCGGCCGTCGAGGCGATGCCCCCGGTGAATCCCGTACGGAACCCCGCGTCGGCGAACTCGGCGCGGGCGTCGTCGCGGAACGCGCGGAAGAGGTCGAGCAGACCGGGGTCCATGGAATTGCCGGTCAGCTGGACGGACAGCAGCTGAAAGCTGCGGTCCGGCGCCGTCATGGCCGGAGCGATCCGCGGGGTCTGCGCATGGTCGATGCGCAGGAAGGAGGGCGTGTCCTCCTTGGGCGGCGGCATCGCCACCCGGCGCTGCCCCAGCTTCTGCGCCCGCGCCCGGACGCGCTCCTCGTCGGCGGCGCTCAGCAGCGCTCCGTCGGACCGGGCGACCAGGACGGTCACCGTGTTCGCGTCGGGCTTCACCCCGAACCGCTCCTCGGCGACCTTCAGGGCGGCGGCCGAATCGTAGGTGGCGGGGAGGAAGTCCGCCGGCTGGGTACCGGTGACCCGGTAGACGAGGGCCTGATTGAGGAACATCAGGGCTGTTCCCACCACCGCCCAGACGGCGATCACCTTCCATGGGTTCCTGGTCGAGAAGCCGGTCAGGGCGCGGATCACGAATGTCCTCCGGTCGTACGGGGCGGGCGCTCCGGGTGGTCCCGGGCCCGTATCCAGACCATCAGCAGGAAGCCGCCCGGGCGTCCGGGCGCGGGATGAGAAGCGGGTGGGGACCCTGGTCCGGCGCGGGCCGCCGACCAGGACCCCGCTCCTGGTCGGCGCCTCCCCCCAGGGTCCGTGGCCCGTGCACGCGCCCGGTGCGAGAATGGACCGGGCGCGGTCGAGGCGCACCGGCACCGGGCCGGAAGGTCCGGCGGCCGGGGGAGGACCACCATGACGAGCCGTGACACCGGTACGCCGCTGTGGACGCGGGAGGACGGGCTCGTCGCCATCGGCGCGGTGGCCGTGGACCTGGTCGCCTACAGCATGGCGGGCCAGTCCCACGGGTGGCCCGTCACGGCGAGCGGCATGCTGCTCCTCGTCCTCTCGGCGGTCCCGTTGCTCGTCAGGCGCCGTCACCCGGTCGCCGTCTTCGCGGCGGTCATGGTCATCGAGACGGCGCTGCGCCTGGGCCTCACGGTCGCGCCGGGACTCAACACCAGCCTCGTGGTCGCCCTGTTCACGGTCGTGCGGACCGGTCGGCCGATGGCCTCGGCCGCGGTGACCCTCTCGACCGTGGCACTGGCCCTGCTCGGGCCCGTCCGCGGGCTCTCGCTCGGCTGGGCCGTGCTGGGGTACACGACCTCGGCCCTGCTCGTCGTCGCCACCGCCCTGTTGGTCAACCGCTGGCGGCGGGACGTCGAGGCCAACCGCAGGCTGCTGGCCGACCGGGCCGTCGCCGACGAACGCCGCCGCATCGCACGGGAGCTGCACGACATCGTGGCCCACCACATCACCGTCATGCAGCTGATGGCGGGCGGCGCCCGGGCGAATCTCGCGCACGCCCCCGAGGCCGCCCGCGAGGCCCTGATCACCCTGGAGGACTCCGGACGGCTCGCCCTCGGCGAGATGCGCCAGCTCCTCGACGTCCTGCGGGCCGACGACACGGCCCACGAGCCGCGGCGGCCGGGCGCTCCGGGCGCCGCGCCGGAGCCGCGGTCCCCGATGGCCGCGCCCGAGGCGCCCCAGCCCGGCGCCGATGACCTGGACCGGCTCGTCGCCGAGTCCCGCCAGGCCGGGCTGCCCACCGAACTGATCGTGCGGGGAACGCCGTACCCGCTGGCGCCGACCGTCGGCCTCACGGTCTTCCGGCTCGTCCAGGAGGGGCTCACCAACGCCCGCAAGCACGCGGGGGACGCGCGGGCCTGGGTATGCCTCGCCTACCACCCGGACCGGATCACCGTGGAGGTCCGCGACGACGGGGCGGGCGGTGGCTCGGCGGGCAGTGGCGGGGCGGGCAGTGGCGGCGCGGCGGCCGCGGCGCCGTCGGGCCGCTCCGGCCGGTCCGCGCGCGGTTACGGTCTGATCGGCATGCGCGAACGCGTCGCGCTGCAGGGCGGCACGCTGGAGGTGGGGGCCCTCGATGGGGGCGGGTTCCGGGTGGCCGCGGAGCTGCCGGTGGGTGCGGGTGCGGGTGCGGGTGGAGGTGGGAGCGTGGGCGTGGCTTTGGACGGGGGCGCGCGTGCGTCCGTACGAGAGGAGGCGCGCCGATGAGCACGGCCGCGCACGGGGTGTCGCCGGAGCCGATCCGGGTACTGATAGCCGACGACCAGCCCCTCGTGCGGCGTGGTCTGGCCCTGATCCTCGGGCCCGACCCCTCCGTCGAGGTGGTCGCCGAGGCCGGTGACGGCGAGGAGGCCGTCGCCCTCGCGCACCGCCACCAGCCCGACGTCATCGTGATGGACATCCGGATGCCGGTCCTCGACGGGGTCGGGGCCACCGAGCGCATCGCCGCGGAACTCCCCGGCTGCAGGGTCCTCGCCCTGAGCACCTTCGACCTGGACGAATACGTCGTCGCGGCCTTGCGCGCCGGTGCCTCCGGCTTCCTGCCCAAGGACGTCTCGCCCGAGGAACTGCTCGCGGCGATCCGCACCGTCCACACCGGCGAGGCCGCCGTCGCGCCGCGCCTGCTCACCCGGCTGCTCTCCGCCTACGTCACCGCCCCCGCCCGGCCGCGGCCGTCCGCCCCGGTGCCGCCGGCAGGCACCGGCGACCTCACGCCCCGGGAGGCCGAGGTGTGGCGGCTGATGGCCACCGGCCTCGACAACGCGGAGATCGCGGCGGAGATGGACATCAGCGGGTCCACCGTCAAGAACCACATCACGAACGTCTTCGGCAAACTCGGCGTCCGGGACCGCGCCCAAGCGGTGATCGCCGCCTACGAGTCGGGTCTCGTCGAAGCCGCCCGCACGGGCGACTTGGCTTAATCGTCGCGGCGATCCGGTGGGTTCGGGCCGTCCTGCCCCCTTCGTATGGCCGGAAATCGGCTGCCCGCTCCCGGGATTCCGCCCGGCGGATACGTTCCGTCCCCTGAGGGAGAGGGTGATCGGCGATGACCGAGACAGCGGCGGACCCGGTGGGCCGGGCGGACGGGAACATTCACGAACGGCCGTTGGCCGAGCTGTTCTTCGAGCGGGCCCTGCTGCACGCGGAGCGGACCGCGGTCGACGAGCCCGGTGGCGCGCGCTACACGTACGCCGAACTAGCGGACCGCGTAGGGGTGTTCGCGGCCGGGCTGCGCGCCATGGGGGTCACCTCCGGCGCGGTGGTCGCCGTGGCGGGCTCCCGAGGCCCGCAGGCCTGCGTGGCGCTGCTGGGCGTGGTGTGCGCCGGAGCCACCTACCTGCCGCTCGATCCGACACTGCCCGCCGCCCGGGTGACCGGCATGCTGGAGGACGCCTCTGCCGTCGCCGTCGTCCGGCTGCCCGGAGCGGGGTCGGTGGACCCCGAGACCGCTCCGACCTGGGACTACGAACGGATCCTGACCGCCGGACGGGCACAGTCGGGGGGTGCGGGCGAGGTCCTGGCTCCGGTGTCCGCCCATGTGCCGGCCGACGTGCCCGCCTACGTCATGTTCACCTCCGGCACCACCGGTCGGCCCAAGGCCGTCGCCGTGCCGCAGCGCGGACTGGTCCGGCTCGCCGTCGACAACGGCTTCCTGGACGTCCGCCCCACCGACCGGGTGCTGCACGCGGCCACGCTCTCCTTCGACGCCTCCGTGCTGGAGATGTGGCCCGCCTTGCTGAACGGCGCCTGCCTGGTCCCCGCCGACGCGACGCTGCTCCTCGCCCCGTACGCCCTCGCCGCCTTCCTGCGCGAGCAGGACATCAGCATCGTCTTCGCCACCACCAGCGTGTTCCACCACATCGCGCACGAGCGCCCCGAAACCTTCGCCGGCCTGCGCTACGTCCTCACCGGCGGCGAGGCCCTGCGCCCGGAAGCGGCCCGCCGCGTGCTGGAGCACGGGCGCCCGCAGCGGCTGGTCAACGCCTACGGCCCCACCGAGACCGCCTGCGTCGCGGTCGCCCACCGGGTGGAGACCGTCCCCGAGGGCGCGACCGGCGTCCCCATCGGCCGCCCGATCGCCGACACGGTGTGCGTGGTGCTCCGCGAGGACGGCACGCGGGCCGGGCCGGGGGAGGAGGGCGAGCTGTGCATCGGCGGCCCCGCCGTCGCCGCGGGCTACCTCAACAACCCGGCCGAGAGCGCCCGCCGTTTCGTCACCCTCGATGCGCTGGATGCCCTTGATGCCCCGGAGCCCGTCGATTCCGTCGCCGGGGCCCGGAAGTTCTACCGCACGGGTGACTTCGTACGCCACCACGCGGACGGGGTGATGGAGTTCCGCGGCCGCCGCGACGACCAGGTCAAGGTGCGCGGCTTCCGGATCGAGCCGGACGAGATCCGCGACGCCGCGGCGGCGCACCCGGAGATCACCGACTCCGTCGTCCTGGCCCGCGAGGACGGCGCCACCCGCCACCTCGCCCTCTTCGCGGCCGCCACCCGGCCCGGACACCACCCCGACGTACGGGAACTGCGCGCCCACCTGGCCGAGCGGCTCCCCGCGTTCATGGTCCCGGCGACGATCACCGTCCTCGACCGGCTGCCGCTGGCCGCGAACGGCAAGGTCGACCGGGGCGCGCTGCTCGCGCTGGCCCCGGCCCCGGCACCGGCGGCCGAGTCGGCGGCCCCGGCGGTGGCGGACGGCGAGGGGGAGACCATCGCCGCGCTCGTCTCCCGGATCTGGGAACGGACCCTCCCGCAGGACGTCGCGCACGCCCCCGACGACGACTTCTTCGTACGCGGCGGCAACTCCCTGATCGCCGCGCAGCTCGTCAACACCGTCCAGGCCGCCCTCTCCATCGGCGGCGCGCACAGCTACCGGCTGGTCGGCGATCTGCTGAACCAGCCCACGCTCAAGGCCTTCATCAGCGCCGTCGAAGCCACCGTCCTCGACCGGCCGACCCCGCGCAGGGCCCCCGTCGCGGGCCGCTGGCTCGCCGACCTGGAGCGGCCGGTGCCGCGCGTCACGCCCGTCCCGATCACCGCGCACGACCGGCCCGACTGGCGGGTGCCCCGCCATGTCCTGCTCACCGGGGCCAGCGGTTTCCTCGGCGCCCACATGCTGCGCGCGCTGCTCGACCGTACCGACGCCGAACTGCACCTGCTCGTCCGCGCGCGGGACCTCGCGCACGCCCACCGCAAGCTCGCCCGGGCGCAGCGGCGCCACGGCATCACCCGGCCCCTGCCCGTCGAGCGCGTCCATCCGCTGCTCGGCGATCTGGCCCGGCCGCGCCTGGGGCTCTCGACGGCCGAATTCGACCGCCAGGCCGCCCGGGCGGACGTCATCCACCACTGCGGCGCCGACGTCAACTTCCTCTACCCGTATGAGCAGTTGCGCCCCGCCAACGTCGACGGCACCGGGGAGCTGATCGCGCTCGCGGCGCGTCGGGGCGTACCGCTGCACTACGTCTCCACCATCGGCGTGGTGCACGGCTTCGGTGCGGCCGGGGTGCGCGAGGTGGCCGAGGACACCCCGCTCGACCACGTCGAGCTGCTCTCCATGGGCTACACCGAGAGCAAGTGGATCGCCGAGGAACTGCTGCGCAAGGCCGGGCGCGCCGGGCTGCCGGTGGCTGTCCACCGGCCGCACGAGATCACCGGTGACGCCCTGAGCCACACCTGGGACAGCGGGGCCGCCCTCTGTGAGCTGTTCAAGATCATTACGGAGCTGGGGCTGGCCCCCGACCTGCCCGTGGCCCTCAACCTCGTCCCCGTGGACCACGTGGCCGCATCGATCGTCCACCTCGCCGCGCACCAGGAGGCGCGGGGGCAGACGTACCACCACGTCAACCCGCGCGAGGCCCTGCTCGACGACCTCGTCCAGCGGCTGCGCGCCCACGGGCACCGGATCGAGACCGTCGCCCACCACCGCTGGACCGAGGCGATGCAGGCCCATCTGGCCGAGCGCCCGGGGCACTCCTTCGCGCCGTTCGCGCCCCGGTTCACCACCCTGGCGGCCGGCAGCGACCTCACGCTCGAGGAACTCTGCACGGCCGATCACTTCCCCGTGCTCGGCCGGGAGCGGATCGAGGCCGACCTCGAGGGCAGCGGGCTGAGCTGCCCGCCCGTCGACGCCGCGTTCCTCGACGCGTGCATCGGCTACTTCCACTCCTCGGGATTCATTCCCTCACCTGCGGGCTGACCCCCTCGCGGCGGCCCCGCGCACGGCAGTTGGGCTCCGGGCGGGGGCGTGGGCGAGGTAACGGGATGCCAACGGAGCGTGCGCCGTCGGCGCGCACCCCGTAAGGTCGGACGACTTGCAGGCCAGGCCCCTGGGGCCTGGCCTGAATTCACGTGCCGTTCACTTGCGCGGTTCCGGGGCTTTGGTCCGGATTGGCGGGGTGTTGTGCGTGAGGGGGGATATGTAACGCATGCCCCATGACCTGGGTGACATCGGTTCTGTGGAAGCTTGAGGGGTTCGGTGGTGGGGACAGCCACGTGGGCGCCGGCCGTGACGGGCGGCGGGCCCGGTGACGACGCACGCGGTGACGCGCGCGGCGACGCGGCGGGCGGGGCGGAGCGCGCCGGTGGGGTTTCGGCCGGTGCGGAGTCGGTCGGTACGGCGCCGGCTGGTACGGCGCCGGCTGGTACGGAGCCGGATGGTGCGGGACCGGTCGGTACGGCGCCGGTCGGTACGGCGCCGGTCGGTACGGCGCCGGACGGTCAGGTCGCGCCGAACGCGGCGCCGACCTATCAGGTCAAGCTGCTCGTCGACCCCCGCCGGATCCTGGGTGCCGACGGCACCCCGCTCGACCGGGCCGCCACCGCGCTCGGCCTCGGGCAGTCCAGCGGCTTCCAGGTCGCCCAGTACATGGACGACGCCGAGCTGAGCTTCGCCGGGCAGGGGTGGATCATCCGGTTCCGCCACGACGGGGCCGAGGACCGGCTGCGGCTGACCTACAAGACCCGCTTCGACATCGTCGGCGACGGGACCGACCGCGCGGCCGTCGAGGAGGCCCTCGACCGGGCCAACGCGCACAGTTTCGACTGCCGCGACACCAACTACGACCCGCAGGTCAACATCAGCTACTCGCGGGCCACGCTCGACTTCTCCAACAAGAAGCGCGAGCCCGCGCCGGACCTCGCGCCGGGCGCGCTGCCGGATCCGGACGCGTCCCGTGCGATCGCCCTGGACCGGCTGCCGGGCAAGATGAGGAAGTGGCCGGCCAAACCGGCGGGCTGGGCGGAGGCCGTCGCGGCCGCCCCGCTGATCCACGGGCCCGTACGGCAGACCAACTACCCCGGCGAGATCCTCGGCCACCTGATGGAGATGCAGATCACCCCGCTGTGCGACGCGGACGGCCGGGAGTCCTGGTTCACCGAGATCACCGCCAAGGCGGAGACCTTTGGCGAGTGCATGCGGCTGCGCGCCGACCTCATGCGGACGCTGCGCGCGGAGGGCTGGCTTCTGGAACGCAACGCGTTCAAAACGGACCTGGTCCTGGGCAGACACCGCGCCCGCTGACCGGGCCGGTGCCCCACCCTGGGTCCGGGAGGCAGCCCGATGCCGTGGCCGGTACCCCGTCCCCGGGGGCCGGTCGCGCGCCTGGTTACCGGCCCGCGCGCGCGGCTCGCCGTGCGGCTCGTGTTCGCCTCCGGCGGCGCCTCAATCGCCGGCGGGGCTGGGTGTGGCTGGGGTGGTGCGATGCGGCTCGCCCGGGGGAGCGATTCAGCCTGCCCGGCGTTTGAGGGCCCGCCGGAGGCGCGTCGCAGCGTGACCGGCTCCGGCCTGGCATGGCTGCGGGGGCCGATCCGGCCTGTTCTAGCTGGCCCCGCGCGTGGCTTGCCGGTGCGGCTCCTGTTCGCCTCTGGCGGTGCCTCAATCGTCGGCGGGGCTGGGTGTGGCTGGGGTGGTGCGATGCGGCTCGCCGGGGGAGCGATTCAGCCTGCCCGGCGTTTGGGGGCCCGCCGGAGGCGCGGTGCGGGGGGACCGCTCCAGCGCGGCACTGATCCGAGGGTCGGGACGGCATGCCCTGGGTGGCCCCGGAGCCCCGCAAGGCGGGGGTGGGTGGCCCGGTGTTCGGGCGCCGGGGCACGCCCGGTGAGCCGGGGCCGTGGCTCGGCGCGGCCGAGGGCGGCGTCGCGTCGCGGGTCGAATTCTGCCCGGGCCGTCCGTCGTAGGCTCCGCTCGGCCGATGGCTGTCCGGCTCGCCGCCCCGATGTCCGGGATCCGACCGCGCGAACCCCGCACCGCCGTTCGCCTCGGCATGCTGGCGACCATGACATCGCCGTTCATACCGGCCCTCGCAGCGCCGGGCTCCATCCGGGACGCAGGACGCGCAGATCAGCAGCCCCCCGCCCGTGCGGGCGACGTCGCGCCGCGCGAGGCCGATCCACCGCTGACGGGCGCGGCCGTCCGCGCCGGCGTCCCCACCAGCTGCGGCCACCACGCCCTCGTGACCGTCGCCGTCCCGGACCCGCGCGCCCCGGCCCGCGCGGAGCCGTCCGCAGGCCGCCCGCTCCCGCTCCCGCGCCGGTGGTGGGGGACCGGCCGCCTCCGGGTCTGCCGCGGGACCCGGCCCGCTGGACGCCGTACCACCCGCCGGAGCAACGTCAAGCCGGGGAGACGGGTTTCGGTCGGATGGGGCGGCCCCGCCGACCCCGCGCCCGCAGCCCCGGTGTGCCGCGGGCGAACCCCCGGCCGGAGGTGCGCGTGACACCCCGGGCCGGCTCCGCCCCCGTACCCCCCACCCCGGAGGGGCGGGTCCGGGTGGCGCATCTGGCCGATCTGCATGTCGGGTCGCCGCTGCGCGGGCTCGCCGGGTACCCCGGGGCTCCCGCGATCGACCCCGAGCAGGCTCCGTACGACGCGCTGGAGGCGCTCGTGCGGAGGGTACGACGGGGTGCTCGTCGCCGGGGACGTCTTCGACCGGCACCAGGCGGACGCGGCCGCGTTGGCGGCCTTCCAGGACGCGCTGGGCCGCTTCCACGACGCGGGTCTCGCGACCGTCGTCGTCTCCGGCAACCACGACGCCGAGTCGCCGCTGCCCCAGAAGCTGTACCTGCCGCCCTCGGTGCGCTGGCTGGACGCCCACGCGTCGGAGACCGTGCACTGGGAGGACCTCGGGATCGCCGTCCACGGCCAGTCGATCGCGGAGGCCCACGACCTCCGCGACATCGCGGCGGGCTATCCGCGCCGGATCCCGGGGCTGGTCAACATGGGTCTGCTGCACACGAGTCTGCACGGTGCGTGGAGCCGCAAGACCTGCGCCCCGACCGGTGTACGGACCCTGGCGGCCGCGGGCTACGACTACTGGGCCCTGGGCCACGTCCACCATCGGCTGGCGCCCGCGCCCGGTCTCCGCGCCGTGTACGCGGGCAACGCGCACGCGCGCGGCCCCGCCGAGAGCGGCGGACGCGGCTACGCCGAGCTGCTGATCGCCCCGGCCGGCGACGGAGGCGAGGGAAGCGGGGGAGCCGTGGCCGTGCGCCACGTGGACACGGCCCCGGTGCGCTACGAACCCCTGCGCGTGAGCAGAGCGGAGACGGCCGAGGCGGAGATCCGGGCCCGGTTCGCCGCGGTCGCGCCCCCGTCGGGGGCCGGGGCCGTCGTGTGGACCCTGTCCGGGCCGGCCGGCGAGGACCTGCTCCGGCTGGCCCGCGACCTGGCCGATGAGCTGGGGCGGCCCGAGTTCATGGTGTGCGACGGCCCCGCCGAGCGCCCTCGGTAGGCTCGGGCGCGAAGGCGATCACACGACGACCGGGGCGAGGCAATGACGGACGACCAGCAGGACGCGGGCGCGGGCGTGGTATCGGGAGTCGGAGCGACAGACACAGAGACCGGGCCCGCGACAGCGACAGCCACAGCCGTCGTACGGGGGTACCCGGCCACCGCCGACGGCCATGCCGCCCTCGCCGCGCTGCGCGCCCTGGCCGACCGGCGGCCCGACGACGTCGAACTGCTCGACGGGTTCCGGGATGCCGACCTCGACGCATGGCCCGTGCACGTTCCGGAAGCCGTCCGTATCGTGTTGCGCGAGACCGGCGGGCTGGAAGTGGACGACGTACGGATCGAGTTCGGCCCCCACGGCAAGCCCCACTTCACCGACGGGTGCTGGATCCTCGGTGAACTCGACGCCGGAGAAGGGTCGTTGATCGTCGGCGTGCCCGAAGCCGACGGACGCGATGAAGTCGGGGGTGGCGGGTGCGACGACTGGGGGCCCGTCCTCGCCGTCTACACCTGGGGCGAGCAGGAGATCACCGTCGAGGCGCCCGGCTTCACCGGCTGGCTGACCGGCCTCGCGACCCGCCTCGCGGAGGGCGCGGACCCCGAAGACCGGCCCGCGCCCCGGTTCTTCGTCCCCGCCCGCCCCAGCATCGAGGCGGCCGAGGGACCCGACGCCGAACTCGCCGCGCTCGTCGGGCGCGGCGACTCGCTCACCGATGTCGCCGATCTGCGCGACCTCCCCGGCCATCCCTGCGGAATCGGCTGGGAGCCGTACTTCTCCACCGCTTTCAACACCGCCGACACCGGCAGCAGCGAAGTCCAGTTCCGGCTGGCCGGAGGCGGCCGCGCCCTGCTGCTGCGCAGCGTGGTCTCGGGTGACTTCCTGGGCCGCCCGGTCCGACGCCACCGGGTACCGACCGATGCTGCGAGCCGGGCCGTGCGCGAACTCCGCTCACTGGCGGCGGAGTTGCCGGAGCTCGTGCGGCTCGACGAGGGCTGCTCCGACGCCGCGATGGATGCGTGGGAGGTGCCGGTGCCGGAGGAGATCCGTACGGTGCTGCGCGCGATCGGGGGCGTACGGATGGCCGGAGCGCCCCCGCTGCGCCTGCTGCCCGGGGGCGAGGCCGACACGGCGCACGCGGTCGACCCCGAGGTGCACCGGATGATGGGCGGCGACGGCACGTACCACCCCATCGCGCGCGTGGACTACGCCCGCAGCTCCGCCCTCGCGCAGATCCGCGTCGACCCGAAGAGCGGCCACTGGGGTGCGGTGGTCTCCATCCCCACCGACCTCCGGCAGCTGCGCACCTATCCCGAACTCTGCCTGCTCGCCGAGTCGTTGCCGGTGTTCCTGCTGACCCTGGTCCGGCTGGCGCGCCGGTCCGCGCGGACGGCCGACTTCGCGAGGGCGCTGGCCGGGGCCACGCACTGGATGTTCCCGAACACGGGGGAGGCCTGGACCCGGCCGGTCCCGGTCGCCGAGTGGGCCGGCTCCCCCGACCCGCTGCGGGCCGCGGTCACCGCACTGCCGGCCGGTGCGCACGCCGCCGACCTGCGGGATTCCCCGGCTCCCAGCGACCTGTGCTTCCACCGGGCCGCCCAGTGGCCGCGGCGCGGGATCCTGGACCGGCTGTACTTCCCCGGCGCCGGGCTTCTCGCGGCGGCGGTCCCGGTGGCCGCCCCGGCCGCCGCCCCGGTGGTTCCGTAGAGCCCGCCGACCGCGGGGCAGGCCGGGCGGTCCCCGCCCCGCCCCCGCGCGTGGCCGGAACCGGATCACTCGCCTCACCGTCTGAGACCCCGTGTGGAGGAAACGAAGAATTCTCGCCGTGCTGCTCGCCCTGCTCGCGACCCAGCTCGGCTCGCTCATCAGCCCTGCCTACGCCTGCGGTTGCGGTGCGATGATCCCCGACGGCCGGTCCCGGATCGGGGTCGGTCAGGAGAGTTCCGTGCTGCGCTGGGACGGCGGCACGGAACAGATCGTGATGCGGTTCACCGTGAGCGGCGACGCGCACCGGGCCGCCTGGATCATGCCGGTGCCCGGCCGGGCGACCGTCGAGCTGGGCAACCCCGCTCTGTTCGACGACCTCGCCCGGCTGACCCGGCCCGAACAGCGGACCCGGACGTACTTCTGGCCCCGGGAGGGCGACTGGCCGTTCGACGGGCACGGGGACGGTGTGGGCGGCGCCGCGCCCTCGGCCGGGGCGCCGCAGGTCGGCGTCGTGGGCCGCGAACAGCTCGGTGACTTCGATGTGGCACGGCTCACCGCGACCGATCCGCAGGCCCTGCGCGGCTGGCTGAAGGACAACGGCTTCGAGCTGCCCGACGGCCTCGCCACCGAACTGAAGCCGTACGTCGACCAGAAGTGGGAGTACGTGGCGGTGCGGCTCGCGCCGAAGGACAAGGGCCGGACCCTCGGCGGTGATCTGGACCCGCTCCGGATCCGCTTCGCCAGCGACCGGCTGGTCTACCCGATGAGGCTGTCCCGGCTCGCGAAGAGCCCGCAGTCCCTCGGCCTGTACGTCCTCGCGGAGCACCGGATGGAACCCGGCTCCGCCATCGGCGGGTCCGCCCCCGAGGTGTCCTTCGCGGGCCGTATCGACCCGCAGAGCGATCCCAGGAGCGACCCGAAGAGCGAGGCGGCGCTGGCCGAACTGACCGGTGGCAAGCCGGTGTTCCTGACCGCCATCGACCAGCGGTTCCCGCAGCCCGCCCGGATCAACGGGGATCACGAGCTGCGGGCGGCCGCCGCGGACACCCCCTTCCGGCGCGTCGTCTACACGGACCGGCTCCTGACCGCGGACGACGGGACCCCCGTGTGGCTGCTGACGCTGCTGGGCGCGGCGGTGGCCGTCGCGGCGGCGGGGCTGGTGGTGGCCCTGGGGGTACGACGGCGCCGACGGAACGCCGTACGCGCCCGGGCGTGAGGGAGCCCCGGGGGCAGCCCGCGGCCGCCCCCGGGGCCCACGTCCGTGGAACGGGGCCGGATCAGGTCAGCGGCGCCTTGCCGCGCAGCACGGTGAGGAACTCCCGCATCCACGCGGAGTGATCGGGCCAGGCCCGGGCGGAGACGAGCATGCCGTCGACGACGGCCTCGGAGTCCTCGAAGGTGGCGCCGGCGGCCGCCATGTCCGGGGCCAGCGCCGGATAGGCGGTCACCCTGCGGTCGGTCAGCCCGCCGCCGACCGCGGTGATCAGCGGACCGTGGCAGATCTGGGCGATCGGCCGGTCGGAGTCGGTGAAGGCGGCCACGATCCGCTGGACCTCGGGGTCGTTGCGCAGGTACTCCGGCGCCCGTCCGCCCGGGATGACCAGAGCGGCGTACTCCTGCGGGTCGACCTCGGAGAACGCGAGGTCCGCGGGCCAGGAGTAGCCGGGCTTCTCCGTGTAGGTGTCGAAGCCCTCCTCGAAGTCGTGTACGACGAAGCGGAGTTGCTTGCGGGTGGGGGCCGCGACGTGGACCTCGTACCCCTCCTCGCGCAGTCGCTGGTAGGGATAGATGACTTCCAGTGATTCCGCAGCGTCGCCGGTCACGATGAGGATCTTCACTGCCATGGGCTGCTCCTGGGAGGGCTGTTCACGGACCGCGGCCCGGGTGGGGCCACCGCCACCGTGCCCGCGCGGCGGGGTTCTGCCAAGAGGGCGTCACCCGCTCGGAGGCACGGCGCCGGCCCCGGTGGGGCCGCCGGGAAGATCCAGGCTCCCGACATGTGTTCTTCATCTGTTCGGCACATGACAATGTGAGCCTCGCTCTGCCACCTGATATCCCGCCAATTCCCCGGGCGGGAGCGGTGCGTGTGGAGAGGTACCCCCCACATGATCAGAACTTCGCGCCTGGCGCCGCTGGCCGCGGGCCTCGCGGCGACGGCCCTGCTGTTCGCTCCGGCCCACGCCTCGGCGGGTCAGGTGCCCGTCGCGGCCGCGCCCGCCGCCGCGCCCCTCGCGGGCTCCGTCTCGGTCGACGCGTACTACGCCTCCGCCGAAGGCAAGACCGGCCCCGCGCTCAAGAGCGCGCTCCACGAGATCATCAAGGTCCAGTCCAAGGTCACCTACGACCAGGTGTGGAACGCCCTCAAGGTGACGGACGAGGACCCGGCCAACCACAACAACGTGATCCTGGTCTACTCGGGCCGCTCGCAGTCCAAGTCCACCAACGGCGGCGGGGCGAACGACTGGAACCGCGAGCACGTGTGGGCCAAGAGCCACGGCGACTTCGGCACCGCGACCGGCCCGGGCACCGACCTGCACCACCTGCGGCCCGAGGATGTCACCGTCAACAGCACCCGCGGCAACAAGGACTTCGACAAGGGCGGCAGCCCGGTCGCCGAGGCCCCGGGAAGCTTCACGGACTCGGACTCCTTCGAACCGCGGGACGCGGTCAAGGGCGACGTGGCGCGGATGCTGCTCTACATGGCCGTCCGCTACGACGGCGGTGACGGCTTCGCGGACCTCGAGCTCAACGACAAGGTCAACAACGGCACGGCTCCGGCGATCGGCCGGATCAGCGTGCTGAAGCAGTGGAGCCAGCAGGACCCGCCGGACGCCTTCGAGCAGCGCCGCAACCAGGTCATATACGACACCTACCAGCACAACCGGAACCCGTTCATCGACCACCCGGAGTGGGTCGCCCAGATCTGGTAACCGGCCTCGGGCGCTGGGTCTCGGGCCTCGGGTCTCGGGCCTCGGTCCTTGGCCCTTGGGCTCCGAGCACCGAGCGTCCGGCGCCGGAGAGTCCGGTGGATGCCACCGTCTCCCCGGCCCGGACGCACGGGCCGCTCCCGCTCACGTCGTCGGTGCGTACGTCCCGACGGGTCGTGACGGTCAGCCGCAGGTGAGCCGGGGAGCGGCCCAGTCCGCGTGGTCGGAGTTGATGCCGTCGCCGCCGTCGGTCACGACGAGCTTGAGCGTCTGGCCGCCGGTCAGATCGGCGGTGAGCCTGCGGGCGGAGTCGGCCGTGGTGAGCAGACCGCTGTCGGCGGCCTTGACGGTGTCCCGGTAGATCTGGAAGACCACCGAGCCGTTGCTGCTCTTCTCGTCGTCGACGCCCACGTCCACCGTGAGCGTGCTGCACCTGCCGCCCAGGTGGTAGGTCACGGTGCTGGCCGCGTGCACGCCCAGGCCCTTGGCGTACGTCACCCCGCCCACGGTGAGCGTGCGACCGTCCCCGGCGGCCTGCTCGCCGTTGCTGCGGTCCTTCTCGGCCGGGCCCCAGCCGCTCGACGCGCCGGTCCAGGAGAGGTCGGAGAGCTGCGAGGTGCCGGCGGGCGGGACCGGGAGGGCGCCGGGGGTGATGCGCAGGACCGTGGTGGCGTGCGCGGCGACCGAGGCGCTCAGGCCCGGGCCGCTACTGGTCGAAGTGGCCTTGGTCCACAGGTCCTTGAGGGCGTAGGGGGCGCGGCCCCCGATGCCCAGGGCGTCCATGGTGGTGGACACCGTGGCGGTGGATCCCGTCTCGTTGGTCAGGGACACGGCCCGGTCGCCGTTCTGCAGCTCCTTGACCATGACCACCAGACCCCCGGTGGAGGAGACCACGGTGCCCTGGCGCCCGAGCGGGTCCTGGTCGACGGCGATGACATCGGTGTTGGACAGGGTCGCGAGGGTCTCGGCGCTCGCCTTGCGCAGATCGCTGCCGATCAGGAGCGGGGCGGCCATCATCGACCAGAGGCTGAAGTGGGTCCGGTACTCGGTGGCCGTCATCCCGCCGTTGCCGACCTCCAGCATGTCGGGGTCGTTCCAGTGGCCGGGCCCGGCGTACTGCGCGAGGCCCTGGTTGGTGTGCGCGATGTTGATCATCGAGGACCAGCTGTCGCTGATGTCACCCGTGGTGCGCCACAGATGGCCGACATCGGCCGCCCAGGTCCAGGGCTGGTTCTGTCCCCATTCGCAGAGGGAGAAGACGATCGGCCGCCCGGTGTTGCGGAGCGCGTCCCGCATGGCGGTGTAGCGCTTCCTGGCGTCCACGCCCTGGTTGTTGCAGTTGTCGTACTTGAGGTAGTCGACCCCGAAGGAGGCGAAGAGGTTCGCGTCCTGCTGCTCGTGGTTGAGGCCGCCCGGGAAGCCCACGGAGTCGCAGGTCTTGGTCCCGGCACTGGTGTAGATGCCGAACTTCAGCCCCTTCCCGTGGACGTAGTCGGCGACGGCCTTGATGCCGTTGGGGAAGCGGACCGGGTCGGGGACCAGGTCGCCCTGCGCGTTGCGGTTCGGCAGCGCCCAGCAGTCGTCGAGATTGACGTACTGGTACCCGGCGGCCTTCAGCCCCTTGGAGACGAACAGGTCGGCGATGCCCTTGACCATGCTCTCGTTGAACTCGGCCCTGCAGTGGGTGGAGTTCCAGTTGTTGAACCCCATCGGCGGTGTGAGCGCCTGGCCGTCGGGCAGGGCGGCCGCGGGTGACGCGGCGGTGACCACGGCGGCTCCGGCGAGCGCGGCGGCTCCGGCCGCGGGCAGCAGGAGCGGCAGCGCCGAAAGGGCCGCGACCAGGCGCCGGACGGCGGAGCCGCGTAACCGGGGCGAAGGAGACGAGGCAGGCGAAGGCGAAGGGGGTGACACAGGCACGGACGGCTCCTGGGGGCGAGATGTCGTATGTGTGAACGCGTCTCGGAATCCCGGGAGAAATCATCAGGATCGAACGGAATCCAACGAGACGGCACACATCACACTGCCGTTTCGTGAGCATGTCAATACAGCGGACGCTGGAAACAACAGCTCCGCTCGCCTCCAGGCCCGCCACCGCCCCGCCATCGCCCGCCTTGGCCGCCCGCCAGCCGCCCGCAGTGTTCTGTTGGAATCTGTTGACGCTCGAACAGGCCGTCAGGGTGCTCGCTCTACGGTCCGACCTCCTCGACCCCCGGGCCCACCTCCCGCCGCTCCGTTCGCGGGTACCACCGGTGCCACCAGTGCCGGCGCCGCGGGTGCACCGCCCGGCCGAGTCGGCGCCCGAGCAGCAGGTACCCGAGCAGCGCGCCCGACGTGTTGAGGATCACGTCGTCGATGTCGAAGGCCCGTCCCGTGACCAGGGCGCCCTGCACCAGCTCCACCAGCAGCATCACGGCCGCCGTGGCGAGTGCGACCCGCGCCAGCCCCCGGGCCCTGGGCAGCAGGACGGGCAGCAGGACGCCGAACGGGACGCCGAGGAGGAGGTTCCCGCCGAGCTGGCGCGCGGCCTCCCTCGCCGTGCCGTGGTCGATGTACGCGCGCATCGATCGTCCCGGATGCACATTGCTGTAGATCAGCCCTTCCGAGGCGGCCGAAGGCTCCAGCGTGAGGCGGGCCAGCAGCACGCTGAACGCGACCATCGCGGCAAAAGCCAGGAGCATCACCGCTGTCCGCATGATGAGACGTCGAACCGACCTGCGTTCCGGCTCCGCAGGGGCTTCTTCCGAGGGCTTGGCGCCCCAACTCCACTTCAGGGTCCGTGTCATGGCGCCCGTCTACCCGCGACCCGGTTCCTGACGCGGCCTCGCCCGCCGCTCGCCCCAAACGTGAACTGGATCACCATTGTGTTTGCACATTCGCAGACAGGGCATTTGCGCCCCTTGAGCGAACCCCGGTCCGGTGCTGTCTGCCGGTCCGGGACGAAGCGGGCGGATCCCGCATCGCTCCACGGTCCGTCGGCCTTCCGGCCGGTATGCCGTGCCCACTACGACCCGCGAGGTACATGTGTCCAGGCTCCAGACCGAACACGTCTACAAAGTGTTCGGAAGACGACCCGAAGAGGCGGTGCGCTCCCTCGAGAGCGGCGCCGACCGCGACGATCTGCGCGCCGACGGAACGACGGCAGCGGTGATCGACGCCTCCTTCAGTGTCGAGCCGGGCCAGATCTTCGTCGTCATGGGCTTGTCCGGATCAGGAAAGTCCACTTTGCTGCGCATGCTGAACGGGCTGTCGGAGCCGACGGCGGGGCGCGTGCTCTACGACGGCCAGGACCTCACGGCGCTCAGCCCGAGTGAACTGCGCCACGTCCGCTCCACGAAGATCAGCATGGTCTTCCAGCACTTCGCGCTGTTCCCGCACCGCGATGTCCTGGAGAACGCCGCCTACGGCCTCGAGGTCCAGGGCGTCCCCCGGGCCGAGCGCGAGCGCCGGGCCACCGAGGCCCTGGCCCTGTGCGGTCTGGAGGGCTGGGAACGCTCCTGGCCCGACGAACTCTCCGGCGGCATGCAGCAGCGCGTGGGCCTGGCCCGCGCCCTGGCCACCGACGCCGACCTGCTGCTGATGGACGAGTCCTTCAGCGCGCTGGACCCGCTGATCCGCCGCGACATGCAGGACCAGCTGCTGGAGATCCAGGCCCGGCTGAAGAAGACCATCGTCTTCATCACCCACGACCTGAACGAGGCGATGCGCCTCGGCGACTCCATCGCCGTCATGCGCGACGGACGCATCGTCCAGCTCGGCACCGCGGAGGACATCCTCATGCGGCCCGCCGACGACTACGTCGCCTCCTTCATCCAGGACGTGGACCGCTCCCGCGTGCTCACCGCCGAGGCCGTGATGACCGGACCGGGCCGCCCCGGCGGCACCGAGGACCGCCACAGCGGCGCCGAGGACCGCGCCGGCGGCGCCGAGGACCGCGCCTGCGCCTGCCCCACCGTCAGCACCGACACCCCGCTCGCCGAGCTGTGCGCGGTCAGCGCCCGGGTTCCGCATCCCGTCGCCGTCACCGGCGCGGACGGCGCCGTCGTGGGCCGCGTACCGCAGTCCCGCCTGGTCGCCTTCATCGGCGACGAGCAGCGGCCGCCGCTGAGCTGTGACCGTACGGCCGTACCGCGCCAGAAGAAGGAGGTGACCGTCTGATGCCCCGCCTCCACCTCGGCGTGTGGGTCGACCACGCGGTCGACTTCCTCCAGAGCCACCTCTCCTGGCTGTTCGACGCGATCAGCACCGTCGTCACCGGCCTGTACGACGGCATCGACGCCGTCCTGTCCTTCCCGCACCCGCTGCTCTTCGCCGGCATCCTCGCCGTCGCCGCCTGGTGGCTGCGCGGCCTGCTCGCCGCCCTGCTCGCCTTCGCCGGGCTCGCCCTCATCGACTCCGTCGAGCTGTGGGACGAAGCGATGTCCACCCTGTCCCTGGTGCTCGTCGCGACCCTGGTGACCCTCGTCATCGCGGTCCCGCTCGGCATCTGGGCCTCGCGCTCCGCACGGGTGAGCGGCGTACTGCGCCCGGTCCTGGACTTCATGCAGACCATGCCCGCGATGGTCTATCTCATTCCCGGGATCATCTTCTTCGGCGTGGGCGTGGTCCCCGGCATCATCGCCACCATCGTCTTCTCCCTGCCGCCCGGCGTACGGATGACCGAACTCGGCATCCGTCAGGTCGACGGGGAACTCGTCGAAGCGGCCGAGGCCTTCGGCACCACCCCGCGCAACACCCTGATGAAGGTCCAGCTGCCCCTCGCCCTGCCCACGATCATGGCGGGCATCAACCAGGTGATCATGCTGAGCCTGTCGATGGTCGTGATCGCGGGCATGGTCGGCGGCGGTGGTCTCGGCGGCGCCGTCTACCGCGCCATCGGCAACATCGACATCGGCCTCGGTTTCGAGGCGGGCATCTCCATCGTCATCCTCGCCATGTACCTGGACCGGATGACCGGCGCCCTCGGCCGTCAGGTCTCGCCGCTCGGCCGCCGCACCCTCGCCAGGGCCCGTGCCCTGGCCGCCGGCCCGAAGAAGGTGTGGAACCACCGTCCGCAGCCCGCCTACGCCCTCACCGGCGTGGTGGTCCTCGCCCTGGTCGCGGGCGGCCTCAACGCCTTCGGCGGCCCCGGCAAGAGCACCGTCGACGCGGCCGACGACATCGGCAAGGGCCGCAAGATCAGCATCGGTTACATCCCGTGGGACGAGGGCATCGCCTCCACGTTCCTGTGGAAGGAGCTCCTGGAGCGCCGCGGTTTCCAGGTGGAGGCCCGCCAGATCGAACTGGGCGCGCTCTTCACCGGCCTCGCCGGCGGCCAGGTCGACTTCCAGACCGACGGCTGGCTGCCGGTCACCCAGGCCGAGTACTGGGCGAAGTACGGCAACAAGCTCGACGACCTGGGCTCCTGGTACGGGCCGACCTCCCTGGAGCTGTCGGTCCCCTCGTACATGAAGGACGTCAAGTCCCTCGCCGACCTGAAGGGCAAGTCGGCCGAGTTCAAGGGCCGCATCATCGGCATCGAGCCCAGCGCGGGCGCGATGGGCCTGCTCAAGAGCAAGGTGCTCAAGGAGTACGGTCTCGACGGCGAGTACGAGGTCGTCGACGGTTCCACCCCCGGCATGCTCGCCGAGCTCAAGCGGGCGTACGACAAGAAGGAGCCCGTCGCGGTCGTGCTCTGGTCCCCGCACTGGGCGTACGCCTCGTACGACCTGACCAAGCTCGCGGACCCCAAGGGCGCCTGGGGCAAGGGCGACGGCATCCACAGCCTCGCCCGCAAGGGATTCGCCACCGACGAGCCCGAGGTGACCTCGTGGCTGCGCGACTTCAAGCTGACCGAGCAGCAGCTCACCGGCCTGGAGGCGAAGATCCAGCAGACGGGCAAGGGCAAGGAGCAGGAAGCCGTGCGCGCCTGGCTGAAGGAGAACCCCCAGGTCGGCGGCAAGGCGGCGGTCGCGGCGCACTAGCGGCTCACGACGACGGGGGGCGAGGCGGGGGCGCCGGGCCCGGCCCGTCCTCGGCGGACAGGATTTCCGTCCGGCCGCCGAGGACGCCGGGTCCGGGCCGCGGGGAGCGCAAGGGAGGGGCCCGATTACCCCTGACCGGCCACGTTCGGCAGGATGAGGGGCATGACCGAGATCCGCACCCCCCGACTCCTCCTCCGCCGCTGGAACGACGACGACCTCGTCCCGCTGTCGGAGATCAACGCCGACCCGGAGGTGATGCGCTGGATCGGCGACGGTTCCGTCCGTGACCTGGACGAGACGGCCGGGGACATCGAGCGCTACGAGGAGGAGTGGGACGACGAGGGCTTCGGCCTGTTCGCCGTCGAGCTGCTGGCCTCGGGAGAACTGATCGGCGCCGTCGGGCTGACCGTGCCGGTCGACCTGCCGGAGTTCGCGCACGAGGTGGAGATCACCTGGCGGCTCGGGCGGCCCTTCTGGGGCCAGGGTTACGCCTCCGAAGCGGCGCACGCGACGTTGGAGTTCGCGCTCCAGGACCGCGGCCTCGACCGGGTCATCGCCATCAACCGCGCGGGCAACGACGAGTCCGAGAACGTGATCCGCAAGCTGGGCATGGAGTCGGACCGCGACGTGACCCACCCCGCCCAGGGCCACCTCCTCCAGGTGCACACCATCGACCTGACCGAGTACGACGCCTGACGGGGCGCGACGCGCGCCGCGGTGGTCCACGCCATGGGCCGGTGCGGCCGTGACCTGCAACTAAGGTGGGCCCATGAGTGCCGACGGCGTCAGCCCCGCAACCCAGTGGCCGCCGACCCCGGCCTGGATGTCCGACTGCGCCGAATGTGTCCGGCTGCACGCGACGATGCGGCAGTTCCACGTGGTGGGCGACGGGTCGAGGGACGTGGCCAGGGTCTCGCGCACCCGGCTGGCCCGGCACCTGGCCAACATGCACCTGGAGCACATCCCGCACTGGACCCCGGGCTGCGAACCGTGCTCGGAGCACCGTCAGGCCCTCGCCCGCGCCACGGCGTCGGGGCTGCTGGGCGCGGGGGTGTCCTGGCTGGCGGCGGAACACCGGGCCTCGCACCTGTTCGCACCGCGCGTCTGAACGGGATCGCCGCGTCCTGACGCAAGTCGGATATTCAGGGGCGTATTCCAGGGAACCAATGGGTGCCCCCAGGTCTCTACATGATCGAGTGGCCCTCCCGCGGGGGCGCCACCGACACCAAGAGGCAGAGGGCGGGCTGGTGTCCCGGCCGGTACAAGCTAGGCGGCACGACGGATGAAGGCGGTATCAGTGGCGGGCGAGTCGTCCGGCACGTCGAAGAGCGCGCAGGGTTCGACCGCGGACACGGCGGACACGCCCACCCCGGAACCGGCACCCCCCGAAGCCACCCCGGCCCCTGCCCCGGCCGACCCCGACCCGTCACCGGCCCCTGCCCCCGCCCCGGGCGACTCCCGGTCCCCGGAGGATGCGTCGCCGGACCCCACCCCGGCCGACGCGGGCTCGTCGGATGCCGACGCGGTGGACCCCCGGTCTGCCGCGCCCGCGGTGGAGACGGCACCCGTCCCGGACTCGGACTCGGATACGGAACCGAAGCCTGCGCGGCGGCCGGAGCTGGAGCTGGAGCCGGGGTCCGCGGACGGCGCGGAGTCGGAAACGCTGCCCCCGCGCGAAGCCGCCCGCGCGGCGGAGCCGGAGCCCGCGTCCGGAGCCCGAGCGCTGCCCGATGGCGACGACGATGGCGATGCCGAAGACGAGGGCGACGGCCCCACCGAAGACATGCCCGCAGCAGCCGAGATCCCCGAGCCGGAAGCCGAGCCGTCCGAGCCGGAATCCGAGCCGGAATCCGTGCCGGATGCCGCGTCGGGCTCCGAGGCTGAGGCGGGTACCGAGCCGGGTTCGCGTGCCGGGGCGGACGCCGGGCCGGAGGCTGCCGGTGAGGCCGGGTCCGCGGCCGGGTCCGCGTCGCGCCCGCGCGCTGGGGCTGGATCCGGTGCCGATGTCGCGCCGGGCTCCGGGGATGAGGCGGATGGCGAGGCGGGTTCGCGTGCCGAGGCGGAGGACGCGCCGGAGGGGGTCGGTAAGGCCAGCTCCGCGGCCGCCACGCGGTCCGGGGGTGAGGACGAGGGTGAGGACGGCGCCGTACCGGAGTCCGACAGTGAGCGGACGAGCAAGTTCATCACCCTGAAGCCCCTCGAGGGACCCGGGGCTCCGGCCGGGGCGCCGGATCGCGACGCCGCCCCCGCCTGGCCCAAGGTCCCGGCCTCGACGCCGACCTGGGCCAAGGGCCCGGCCCGGACCACCGCCCCGGCCCCGACCGGGCCCCCGGCGAGCCAGGCCAAGGGTTCGGCATCCGCCCCGACTGGGGCTCCGGCGACCCGGGTCAAGGGTTCGGCATCCGCCCCGACCGGGGCCCCGGCAGCCACCCCGGCCAAGGGCCCGGCCGCGCCCGCGGCCCCGGCGTGGGCCAAGGTGGCGGCCCCGGCCAAGGGAGCCGTGGCCCCGCCCCAGACCGCGCCCCCGGCATCCGCATCCGCATCCGTCTCCCCGCCGCTGCCGCCCCTCGATCTGCTGGCGCAGCTCACCAACACGCCCCCGCCGGCCGAGACGGCGGCCCGTACCGTCGTCCGCCGGTTCAAGATCTGGACGCCGGTCCTGCTCGCGCTGATCGGCGCCGCCGTGGTCGCGCAGACCGTACGGCCGCTGCCGGCGCCGACCCTGGCCACCGGCGAGGCGGCGGTCTCCTTCACCTTCGACGGTACGTACACGGCCCCCTGGCCGGCCGCCGGCCAGGGCGCGATCCGCGTCGTCGGCACCGGCGACGTCGGTTCCTTCGGGGAGCAGAAGCCCGTACCGATCGCCAGCGTGGCGAAGGTGATGACGGCGTACGTCATCCTCACCGGCCACCCGTTGAAGAAGGGCGAGGCCGGTCCGCTGATCGAGATCGACGCCAAGACCGTGGCGGACGGCACGTCCGCGGACGAGTCGCGCGTCGAAGGCCTGACCGTGGGAGCCAAGTTCAGCGAGCAGGACGTGCTGGAGATGCTGCTGATCCCGTCGGCCAACAACGCCGCCCGGCTGCTCGCGCGATGGGACACCAACAGCGACTCGGAGGGCGCGTTCGTCGAGAAGATGAACGCCGCCGCCAAGCAACTCGGCATGAAGGACACGACGTACACCGACCCCAGCGGGCTGGACGCCGGGACGCGGAGCACCGCGGAGGACCAGCTCAAACTGGCCGAGGCGGTCATGCGGATCGACGCGTTCCGGGCGATCGTGCGGCTGCCGAACGCCACGGTCAACGGCCTCAAGACGCCCCTCGACAACAACAACGGCAACCTGCTGCTGTCCGGACTCAACATCATGGGCATCAAGACCGGCTCCAGCTCGGCCGCGGGCGGCGCGCTGATGTGGGCGGCGTACAAGTCGGTCGGCGGCAAGGACCAGTTGATCATCGGGGCCACGCTGGAGCAGCGCGCCCCCGCACCCGACAAGGACGCCATCAACAGCCTGGCCCTCGTGAAGGACAACAGCAAGAAGATCATCGAGTCGGTGCGGGCCGCCCTGACGGCGGCCGGAGCCGTGAAGAAGGGCCAGGTCGTCGGGTACGTGGACGACGGCCTCGGCAAGCGCACCCCGCTCGTGGCGACGCGCGACGTCCAGGCGGTCGGCGTACCGGGCCAGAAGGTGCGACTGCGCCTCGCCGACGGCGGCAAGCCGCTGCCGCACGCGGCCAAGGCGGGTACCCAGGTCGGTGAACTGGTGCTGGGCGACGGCCCCGGGGCGAGGGCCGTGCCGCTGGCCCTGAAGGAGAGCCTGGCCGAGCCGTCGTTCGGGGCCAAGCTGCTGCGCATGCCATAGGACGTACGGCCTCCCGCCCCGGCCGGGGTGCGCCCGACGGCGTACCCCGGCCTTCCGCGTACCGGAACCGCGTACCGGAACCGCGTACCGGAACCGCGTACCGGAACTGCGTACCGGAACCGCGTACGGGAGCCCCTGGCGGGCCGGTCCACGGGCCCCGTGTCCACGGACTGGATCCGGAGCGTCCCGCGGATTTCCGGAAGCGACGGAACGGGAGTGACGTTCGCCACGGGATCCGTCGCCGCACGGCCGCGCGGGGACACCCGGGTGGTGGTGGAGATGAGCGTGGAGTGACGCCACGAGGCCCACGGGGACAAGAGGAACGTCGAAATCCGGACAGCTTACGGCCCCGCGCGGGCCACCGCGCTCCGGTGGCGGGAATCGTGTGGCAGGCCTTCCGGCCCCGCGCCGCCGCACATCGGCACCTGATCGGCCTCCGTTTGCAACCGCTGTTGTCGGGCAAGGGCGGGACGCGCGGAACCCGGCTCTCCGCCCGCATCTCCCGCACCCCGGCGCACGGCGCGCCGCGGACACCGGGGGAGGGTGTGCGGGGCTGCGGGCGCACCTGCGTGACCTGACATTCCGATCGCCGTTATCCGGACACTCCCGTATACGTTACAGAGCGCCCGAAGAGGAGCAACCGCAGGCCGCGGGGCCCTTGGTGACGGGTTCGGTTGCAGCGGGCGGCGGTGACCCATCTCACTGTTCGAAACATTGCCAGGCTTGCCGCGCTCCTCGAATATCGACCCGGGATGCAGTCCGGCGCGATCGTGATCCGATTGCCGGGCAGCTCAACGCCATTGATTCTCGGGGGAGTTCGTCATGACCACGGCCCTTGATCTTCACGCATGGGAACTTGCGGAACAGGGTTGCACTCTGCTCACAGGCATCGAATCGGACGAGCAGGCCGCCGAGGTGCTCAGCGCCTTCGGCGAACTCGTCCCGCAGTACGACGGATCGCTCCGCTACCAGGTCAAGGCGGCTCCGGGCTTCGAGGAGCGCCGTTACTCGAAGAGCGTCAACACGATCCTGGTCCACACCGAGGCGCCGGGCTGGAATCCGACGCCCAGCTACCTGGCGCTGCACTGCCGCGTCCAGGCGACCTGCGGCAGCGGCCACACCGAACTGGCCGACATGCGACGCTTCGTGGACTCGCTCGCCGAGCAGGACCGGGCCGCCCTCTACGAGCGCGACATCGACTGGGTCGGCCACAACACCGGTGGCGTCGGGACCGAGGGCGTACGCCGTCCCGTGGTCGAGCGCACCGAAGGCGGCCGGGAGATCGTCCGCTTCAGCTACAACCTGCTGACCACCGGGCAGTACGACCCGCCGGTCGACGCCTCCGTCGACCCCGCGGACCTGCCCCTCGGCAGCTTCGGCATCCACCTCGCCGAGCAGGCCGAAGCGTTCTTCCGTGAGCAGAAGCAGTCCATCCTGATCCCCGAGGACGCGGTCCTCATCTGGGACAACCAGCGGATGGTGCACGCCCGTTCCGCCTACCGCGACGCCAAGCGGCACCTCACCCGGTACTGGATCGCGGCCGAGCACTGATCGCCCGGCGCCGACGCCGGCCCCGAGCCACCCAGGACACCAACGGGGCCTATGACGTCTACGGGCCGACGCCGAGCCCCAGGGAAAGCCGCCGTCCGCCACGCACCGCCCGCCGAGCACGCGCGGTCCGGCGCCGGCCGCCCCCGGCGCCCGACCTCCGTGCTCCGCCACCGTCGGCCACGCGCCCCGCCGGTCACCCGACCCCTCGCCGCACGCCGTTCCGCCCCGCCCCGCCCCGCGCCGGAACGGCCACCGCACCGCGCACCCCGGAACACCGATCACATAAGGCTGGACCATGACCACCATCGCCCAGAACGTCCCGCTCTCGGAGAAGGAAGAGGAGGCCACCGAGGAGTTCCCCACGGGTCTGCCGGAAGAGCTGCGGGGACTGCCCGAGGGCGTGCCGCGGTACAACCCCGACGACCAGGTCGAGACCGCGGTGATCCGCCGCCTCGTCGGCAACTGGCACCGCCGGGCCACCGTGAAGCGCGACGAGCCGGACCTCGACGAGCTGTTCGAGATGGACCGGCCCGACTACCCGGAGGGCATCCTGCCCTTCCACGACCACCCCACCTACCAGGCGCTGGACCCGGCGAAGAAGTCGGAGCTGATGAGCTGGGCGTGGATCGCGTACAACCGGCACACGATCATGGCCGAACAGAAGGTGGCCAACCCGGCGTTCGCCCTCGTCATGGAGGGGGAGTACCCCATGCTCCAGGACGAGGCGCTGAACATCTCGCTGGCGCAGGCCATGGTCGACGAGCAATACCACACGCTCATGCACCTCAACGCGAGCGCGCTCACCCGCCGTCGGCGCGGCCGGGCCATGCCCGACAACGAACTGCCCGTCTCGCACACCGCCCGCGAACACCTGCGGCTGCGCGAGGGCGCCACGCACCGCTGGCAGAAGTCACTGACCACGCTCGCCTTCGCGACCGTGTCCGAGATCTCGATCAACGCCTACCTCGACCTGCTGGCCGACGACCCGCACATCCAGCCGGTCAACAGCAGCACCGCCAAGCTGCACAACCGCGACGAGTACTGCCACGCCTCGATCTCCGCCGTCCTGGCCGAGATGGTGCACGACAAGCTCGACGCGGAACAGGGCAAGTTCTTCCGCGACATGCTCTTCGAGGGCCTGGAGGCGTTCGTCGCCACCGACTACACCACCTGGCACCGGATCATGGACCTCGCCGAGGTGGAGGGCGGCCACGCGATGCTGGCCGATTGCCAGGCCGAGACCAGCCGCAAGCGCCTCGTGCGCGACTACACGGGGCTGCACACCCTCATCGAGCGGATGGGCGTGCAGGACCTCGTCGAGTTCGACTGGTCGAAGTCGCACGTCGCCACGCGCTGACCTCGAAGTCCCGCGTCCCGCGTCGCACGCCGCCGCCCCG
Source organism: Streptomyces sp. NPDC002138 (assembly GCF_040296485.1). NCBI lineage: Bacteria > Bacillati > Actinomycetota > Actinomycetes > Kitasatosporales > Streptomycetaceae > Streptomyces > Streptomyces sp. NPDC002138. The sequence goes on from NZ_JBEOXE010000021.1 coordinate 28,900, forward strand.
CCGATGCCGTCGCAGCAGAAGCAGCAGAAGAGGAATTGAGACTTCCGGTGAAACACTACGCCAATGAGCGCCTCGCTCAGCTCGCACAGGACCGCGGCATGCCCGTGGAGTACGTGCGTGATCTGCGCGTGGTCGGCAGCGTGCTGCCGTTCAAGGTCAACGAGTACGTGGCGGACGAGCTGATCGACTGGTCGGCCGCGCCGGACGACCCGATCTTCCGGCTGACCTTCCCGCACCGCGACATGCTCCCGGCGCACGTCTTCGACCGGATGGCCGCGCTGCTCGACAACGGCGCCCCGCGCGCCGAACTGCGCCTGGCCGCCGCGGCCGCGCAGCTCGAACTCAACCCGCACCCGGGCGGCCAGCTCGAGGCCAACGTCCCCGAGCTGGACGGCCGCCGCCTGGACGGGCTCCAGCACAAGTACGCCGAAACCGTGCTCGTCTTCCCCTCGCAGGGCCAGACCTGCCACTCGTACTGCGGATACTGCTTCCGCTGGGCCCAGTTCGTCAGCCAGGCCGAGCTGCGCCAGGCGCTGCGCGACCCGGCCGACCTCACCGGCTACCTCGCCGGGCACCCCGAGGTCACCGACGTGCTCTTCACCGGCGGCGACCCCATGATCATGCGTACGGACGTGATCCGCCGCTGGGTCGAGCCGCTGCTGGAACCGGGCGCGAACACGGTGCGCACCCTGCGGTTCGGCACCAAGGCGCTCTCGTACTGGCCGGCCCGCTTCACCACCGGCGAAGACGCCGACGACCTGCTGCGCCTCTTCGAACAGGCCGTCGCCGCGGGCCGCCACGTGGCCGTCATGGCGCACTTCTCGCACCCCCGGGAGCTGGAGACCGACGCGGTACGGGAGGCCATCGCCCGGATCCGGTCCACCGGCGCGGTGATCCGCGCTCAGGCCCCCCTGGTGGCGCACGTCAACGACGACGCGGCCGCCTGGGCCCGGATGTGGCAGATGCAGGTCGACCTCGGCATCGTCCCCTACTACATGTTCGTGGAGCGGGACACCGGAGCGCGCAACTACTTCGGTCTGCCGCTGGTCCGTGCGCTGGACATCTACACCGAGGCCCTGCGCGGGGTCTCCGGCCTCGCCCGCACCGCGCGCGGCCCGGTCATGTCGGCCGGACCCGGCAAGGTGATGATCCACGGCACCGCGGAGGTCGGCGGCGAACGCGCCTTCGTCCTCAGCTTCCTGCAGGCCCGCCGCCCCGAGTGGGTCGGCCGTCCCTTCTTCGCCGCCTACGACGAGCACGCCCAGTGGTACGACGACCTCAAGCCGCTGTCCGCCTCCGGTGCCTCCTTCCCGCCGTTCCCGGAGCTGGGCGCATGAAACTCGAAGTCCACGAGATCCGGCTCACCGACCACGACGTCTGGCGCAGCGCCCGCGAGGCCATCCCGGTGCAGCCGGGGCTGCTGATCGAGCTGTCCGCGGGCGGCCGTTCCGGTTTCGGCGAGGCCTCGGCCTTCATGACCGACCGCTACAACTCCTCGCTCGCCGCCATGCACGACGACCTGCGGCGGGTCGCGGCCACCGTGCGCGCGCTGCCCGCCGACGACCCCGAGGGGAGCTGGGCCGTCCTGGCCCCGCTGCTCGCGGGTTCGCCCTTCCTGCTGGCCGCGCTCGACGTCGCCGCGCACGACCTCGCGGCCCGGCTGGCGGGCGTACCGCTCTGGCGGCACCTGGGCGCCGACGAGCCGCAGGCCCTGCACTCCAGCTACAGCATCGGGCTGGACGAGCCCGACGTGATGGTGCGCAAGCTCCGCGAACAGCCGGGCTGGCCCGCCTACAAGGTCAAGCTCGCCGCCCCCGGCGACCTGCACATCCTGCGGGCGCTGCGCGAGCACACCGACGCCCCGTTCTTCGTGGACGGCAACTGCGGCTGGGACCTCGCCGGTACGCTCGGCGCGCTCGACGCGATGCGCGAGCTGGGCGTGGAACTCCTGGAGCAGCCGTTCCCGCGCGAGTGCTGGGACGACGCCCGCACGCTCAAGGCGGCCTCGCCGATCCCGGTGTACGCCGACGAGAGCATCACCGGGCCGCACGACCTCGACGCCTGCGCCGAGGCGTTCCACGGCGTCAACCTCAAGCTGATGAAGGCCGGCGGGATCACCCCCGCGCTGCGGATGCTGCGCCGGGCACGCGCGGCGGGCCTGGGCACGATGCTCGGCTGCATGCCGGAATCCAGCGCGGGCGTCTCGGCGACCGCCCACCTCGGTCCGTACGTCGACCACCTCGACGCGGATTCCATCGCCCTGCTCGCGGTGGACACGGGCGTCGGGGCGCTGCTCGACGACCGGGGCCGGATCACCCTGCCCGACGCTCCGGGCACCGGCTTCGTCCCCGCGTTCGAAGGGCCGGCCTTCACCGTCCGGCCCACCCTGGCCGGGCGCGCGGGATGGGACGGCGGCGGGCTCACCGCCTACCGCGAGGCGGCCCCGGTCGCCTCCCTCGTCGAACGCCGCCGGCCGCTGCCCGGCCACGAGCCGAGCGACGCGGTGCGCCGGCTGACGGAGCTGTCCGTCGAGGACGGGACGAGCGCGGAGGAACTCGCCGCGCTGCTCCGCACCGCCGTCACCCGCGCCGTCGCCGAGGGCGCCGACACGGTGTGGATGCGCTCCGACCGCACCGTCCCGGCGTTCCCCGAGGCGGCCCGCACCACCGGCTTCGCCGCCGAGGCCCCGGTCGCCGAATCCCTCTTGGTCTGGAAGGCACCCGCATGACCAGCGTCCCCGCATCCCCGGCCGTCGAGGCCCCCACCGCCGGGGCCGCCACCGAGGCCCCCGCGCTGGTGACCGCCGCCGCCGCCACCGCCACCGCGATCGCCGCGCTCCGCGCCGCGGGCGTCCCGGAGGACGACGCCCGCGACGTGGCCGCGGCCCTCACCGAGACCTCGCTGCGCGGCATCGACACCCACGGCCTGCGCCTGCTCCCGCAGTACCTCACCGAACTCGAGGAGGGCATCGCCACCGCGCGCCCCGACATCACCGTCGTCCGGGACTCCGGCGCGGCCGTGATGCTCGACGCCGACGGCGCCCTCGGCGTGGTCGCGGGTCTTGCCGCCGCCCGGATCGCCGCCGAGCGCGCCCGCGCCCACGGCGTGGCCGCCGTCGGCGTGCGCAACTCCAACCACTTCGGCGCCGCCTCCGTCTACAGCCGCCACCTCGCGGCCCAGGGCCTCGTCGGCATCGTCACCACCTCCGCCGCCTCCCGCGTCGCGCCCTTCTCCGGCACCACCCCGCTCTACGGGACCAACCCGCTCAGCTTCGCCGCCGCCCACGACGGCGACGAGTTCGCGCTCGACATGGCCACCAGCCAGGTCTGCTTCGGCGAGATCAAGGAGCGCCGCAAGCACGGCCGGGCCCTCGACCCGGGCTGGGCCACCGACGCCGACGGCCGCCCCGCCACGGACCCCGAGGACGCGTACGCCCTCTCCCCGCTCGGCGGTTACAAGGGCCAGGGCCTCGCCATGGTCGCGACGCTCCTCGGCGCCGTCCTCACCGGATCGCCTGCGGACTGGCACCTGGAGCACATCGGCGAATCCGCGCCCGGCCGCAGCCGCCAGGTCGGGCACTTCCTGATCTGCCTGGACCCCGCCGCGTTCGGCGGCGCCGACAGCTTCGCGGCGGGCTTCGCCGACCTGGTCGGCACCACCCGGGGCACCCGGCCCGGGGTCGAGGCGACCGAGCCCGTCCAGGTCCCCGGCGACCCGCAGCGCCGTCACGCCGAGCGGCGCGCCGCCGACGGCATCCCGCTGGACCCGCACACCGCGAACGCCTTCGCCACGCTCGCCGCACACCACGGAACCGGAGCGGACGCATGATCCTGGTCCTGCTCAGCCCGCGCAACGCCGGACTGCCCTTCGCCGAATGGCTCGGCGAGGAGGCGGGCCGGCTGCTCGCCGTGACCGCGCACGGCGTCGACCCCGGCCCCGGTTTCCACGCCGTCGAAACCGTCGCCGACTACTTCGACGACGCGGCCGTACGGGAGGCCGCGCGCCGCCTGTGCGAGCGGTACGAGGTCACCCGCGTCCTCGCGCTGGCCGAGGTCGACGTGGAACGCGCCGCCGCCCTGCGCGAGGAGTACGCCCTGCCCGGGCAGCGCCCCGAGAGCGCCCGCGCCTACCGGGACAAGGTCCGGATGAAGGAACTCGCCGCCGCGGGCGGGATCCGGGTTCCCGCCTTCGCCCCCGCCGACTCCCCGGCCGATGTCCTCGCCTTCATGGAACGCCACCCCGGCCCGGTCGTCGTCAAGCCGCGCGGCGGCTCCGGCTCCACCGGCGTGGCCGTCCTGGACACCCCCGACGACCTCCCCGCCGTCGCCGACCGGATCCGCTCCGGCGGCCACGAGGTCGAGGAGTTCGTCGCGGGCCGGTTCTTCCACGTCGACGCCCTGCACGCGGGCGGCGAACCGGTCGTCTCCGTCCCCTCCCTCTACACCGACGGCGGCTGCCTCTCCCACTGGACCGACTCCGGCAACGGCAGCTGGACCCTGGAACGCGAAGACCCCCTGCACCGGCGGCTCGTGGACGAGACCTGGCGGCTCGTGGCCGCTCTGCCCGCCGCGCCCGCGCTCTTCGTGCACGCCGAGTTCTTCGTGACCGACGCCGACGAGATCGTGCTGTGCGAGATCGCGGGCCGGGTCGGCGGCACCCCGATCCCGGCGATGCTGGAGGCCGTACTCGGTCTCGATCCACGGCACTTGTGGGCCAGGATCGAATGCGCGCTGCCCGTGGACCTCGACGCCGTCCGCGCGCACGCCAGCAGCGCCCCGCTGGTCGCCAACTTCGGACTGCCGCCGCGCAACGGGCGGATCACCCGCGTGCCCATCGAAGCACCCGACGGCACCCGGGACTTCGCGGTCCTGGCCGAGCCCGGTGAGGACTGGGGCGGCGCGCGCTACACCGGCCGCAAGTCCGGCGACTTCATCGCCACCTGGCTGGTCACCGCCGCGAACGAGGGGGAGCTGCTCGCCCTCGTCGCCAAGACCGAGGCCGACACCGAAGCCGCCTTCGGCTGGGACCTGGTCACCGCAGCGGCAGAGGAGGAGCGGTGAAGTACTCCGCCAAGGTCCTCGACGCCACGAGCCGCCCCACCGCCGCGGACTTCCCCGCCCTGGAGCGGCCCCCGGTCATCTGGGACGACGACCGCTGGTGGCGGTTCACCGAGCGCACCGACCTCCACGAGACCCACTACCTCGCCGTCCACGCCGCCGACGGCGCCCTGGTGGCCCTCGCCCCGCTGCTCCTCACCCGCGACGGCGGCGGACTGCTCTTCTACGACGCGCCCAAGATGACCGGCAACCTCGGCGCCTTCGGCGACCCCGACCACCTCACCGAGGCCGAACGCGCCCGCTGGGACGAGCTGAGCGCCGCCCTCCCGGAGGCCCGGCGCGCCCAGTACCCCTCCGTGGCCCTGTCCGTCTTCGGCTCCCACCACGGCATCGTCCACGCCACCGGACGCACCGAAGCCGAGCGCCGCGAGGTCCTCGCCGAACTGCCCCGGCTGCTCGACGACGCGGCCCGCTTCCTGGGCTGCGCCAGCCACGCCCTGCTGTACGTCACCGACGAGCAGGCCGCGATCCTCGGACCGGCGGCCGCGGACCTCGGCCACGTCCCGGCCGTCCTCGGCGCCGAATCCGTACTGCGCCTCGACGCCCCCGACTGGGACGCGTACCTGGCCGGCCTGGTCAGCCGCAAGCGCAAGCGTGCCAACCGCGAACTGCGCGAGTACGCCGAGGCCGGCTTCACCACCGTGATCCGCGAGGGCGCCGACGCCCTCACCGGACCGGTCGTCGACCTCCAGGTCGCCCTGCGCGCCAAGTACGGCCTGCCCGGTGGCCGCCCGCGCGTCGAGCGGGACTTCGCGGCCCTGCGCGAGACCGTCGGCGACAGCGCCCTCGTCCTGAGCGCCGAACGCGACGGCGAGACCCTCGGCTTCGTCCTCTACCTGCGCTCGGGCGACGCCCTGTTCGGGCGCACGGCGGGCTTCGACGACGACCGGGCCAAGGGCGTCTACTTCGCCCTCACCTACCACGAGACCATCCGCTGGTCCCTGGCCAACGGAGTCCGTGACATCTGGTACGGCCTCGCCGCCTACGACGCCAAGAAGCTGCGCGGCTGCGACCTGGAGCCGCGCCACGGCTGGTTCCACTTCACCGGCGAGGGCCACCGGGTCCTCACCGAGACCGTCCGCCTCCAAGGAGACGGCGAACACGGCCGGCTGCGCGGCCTCGGCCCGAACAGCACCACCCCACAAGGAGACTGAGCCGACATGCCACTGACCCCGACCCCCTTCATCTGGATGGACGGCGAACTGGTCCCCTGGGACGAGGCCCAGGTGCACGTGCTCACCCCGAGCCTGCACTACGGCTGGGGCGTCTACGAAGGCGTCCGCGCCTACGAGACCGAGACCGGCCCGGCCGTCTTCCGGCTGCGCGAACACATCGCCCGGCTGCGCGACTCGGCCCGCGTCTACCTGATGGAACTGCCCTGGACCGACGAGCAGTTGATCGAGGCGGTCCTGGAACTCGTCCGCGTCAACGGCCAGCCCTCCTGCTACATCCGGCCCATCGCCTACCTCGGCTACGGCGAAATGGGCGTGGCGCCGAACCTCGACGCCGTCCGCATGTCCATCGCGGTCTGGCCCTGGGGCTCGTACCTCGGCGACAAGGCGGAGAACGAGGGCTGCCGCCTCATCGTCAGCAACTGGCAGCGCAACTCGAACCAGACCGTGCCCCCGCTGGCCAAGGCCACCGGCGCGTACGTGAACAGCGCGCTCGCCAAGGTCGGTGCGCAGCGCGCCGGTTACGACGACGCGCTGATGCTGACCGCGGGCGGCCACATCGCCGAGGCCTCGGCCGCCAACCTGTTCATGCTCCGGAACGGCGAGCTCGTCACCCCGCCGGTCAGCGACGGCATCCTGCCCGGCATCACCCGCGACTGCGCCCTCACCTTCGCCCGCGACCTCGGCCTGACCGTCGTCGAGCGCAGCATCCCGCGCAGCGAGGTGTACATGGCCGACGAGGCGTTCCTGACCGGGACCGCCGCCGAGATCGTGCCCGTGGCCTCCGTCGACGACCGGCCCGTCGGCAACGGGCGGGTCGGCGCCGTCACCAAGGAACTGCGCGGCCTCTTCCAGGACGTCGTGCGCGGCCGCAACCAGGCGTACGAGCACTGGCTGGAGCGCGTGTGAGCAGCGTGTACGAGCTGCCGATCGGCGAGGAGCTGCGCCTCGCGCGGGCGGCGGTGGCACAGCTGGAGACGGCCGCCCTCGCCTTCCCGGCCCCGCACGGCGTCCCCCCGGGGCGCACCTCCCTGGACGAGGAGGTGTGCGACCGGCTCATCGACCTGGCCGCCGCCCGCGCGTGGCTGCGGGCGGCCGGAGCGCGGGCGCCGCAGGACGCCGACGACATCGACGAGGCCATGCGGGGCTGCGTCCGCTGGGCCGTGCAGGAGGACGTCGTCCGGGCCCGGGCGGACTTCGGTCGCGGGGCCACCGCGACGGCCGTGCGCGAGGGGCTGGCCACGGAGGCGGGCCACCGCCTGGTCACCGTCCTGGTGGCCGCCTTCGCGGACGGCGCGTACTACGACGCGATGACCGGGCGACTGCGCGCGGCGCTCGGCCCGCGCCCCGGCGGCCGGGCCGCCGCCGCCTGGGACATCGCCGAGGAGGCCCTGCGCGGACTCGGCCTCACCCGGGACGAATGGGTGGGAGCGGACCCCGCCGTCACTGTCGCGGGCGGCTGGGTCCTCATCGAGCGCATCGCCCGGATCCAGCTGGCCGCCGCGCTGCTGGCCGAGGCCGGGACGCACGCGGACCCGGAGGAAGCCCTGCTGTGCGTCAACGCGGCCCGCCGCCACACCTGGAACCGGCTGCGCCTGCCTCCGCCCGAGGCGGCCACCGAGATCCACGTCCGGCGCACCGGCGAACTCACCGCGTGGCTGCGCGCGGCCCCGCCCGCGGCAGAGCCGGGGCGGGACGCATGACGGACCGGACCCAGCCCGCCGGGCGGCTCGCCCGCTTCCTGGTCGCGATCCTGCCCAGGACCCCCGCCGGGCGCAAGCTCGCCGCGGGCGCCGCCGTGGACTCGGTCGGCTCCGGCATGTTCCTCGCGGCGTCGACCCTGTACTTCGTCACCGTGGTCGGGTTCCCGGCCGAGCGGGTCGGCCTGGTGCTCGCCGTCGCGAGCGTCGTCGGCCTGCTCAGCCCGGTCCCGCTGGGCCGGCTCGCCGACCGCATCGGTCCGGCGAAGGTGTACGTCGCCCTGCTCGCGGCCCGCGGCATCGGCTACGCCGGCTTCGCGCTGGTCCACGACTTCTGGCCGTACGCACTGCTGACCTGCGTCCTGACCGCGCTGGACCGGGGCTGTTCGCCGCTCCAGCAGGTCGTGGTGGGACTGATCGAGGGCGGCGAGAACCAGACCCGCACGATGGCCTCGATCCGCTCGGTCCGCAACATCGGACTGACGGCCGGGTTCCTGCTGGCCGGCGCGGTGCTGGCGGTCGAGAGCCGGGCCGCCTTCGTCGCCCTCTTCCTCGGCAACGCACTGACCTTCTTCGTCATCGCCACGGTGGTGGAGCGGCTGCGGCGCCGGGCGGGGACCGAGACCGACGCGCGCCCGGCGCCCGTCACGAAGGACACCCCGCAGGAAGCCCCCCAGGACAGCCGGGAACAGCCGGACGCGGCCCCGGTCCAGCCCGTCCGCAGCCCCTTCCGGGACCTGCGGTTCATGCTGTTCACCCTCTCCAACGGCGTGCTGTCCCTGCACGACTCGGTCCTGTTCGTGCTGCTGCCGCTGTGGCTCACCACCGCCACCACGGCGCCGGCCTCGGCCGTCTCGGTGCTGCTCGCCGTGAACACCGTCCTCACCGTGCTGCTCCAGGTGTACGTCTCCAAGTTCGCGGAGAGCACCGCCCGCGCCCTCAAGCTCATCTGGGTCGCCCTGCTGCCGCTGCTGCTGTCCTGCGGCCTCTTCGCGGGCGCCGAGCACGTGTCCGTCTGGCCCGCCGCGGCCTGCGCCGTCGTCGCGGTCGTGCTCCTCACGGTCGGCGAGAACCTGCATTCCGTGGCCGTCTGGAACCTGTCCTACGACATGTCCCCGGCTCCGGCCCGGTCCCGCTACCTGGCCACCTTCAGCCTGGGCGTCACCGGCCAGCAGATCGTGGGCCCGGTGCTGATGACCTCGGTCATGCTCCCGCTCGGCAGCATAGGCTGGGCGCTGCTCGCCGGGATCTTCGCGCTGGCCGCACTCGTCGTACGGGCCACGGGCGGCCCGCGTCCGGACCCCGACGGCACGCCGCACGCCGACCACCAGGGCGACCCGGACGCCGACCGCGGGGCGACGCCCGCCGCCCCGTCCACCCCCGTAACCACCGAGGTGACCACATGACCGAGCACGTACTCATCGTCGGCGGCGGCCGCGAGGTCCCCGGGCTGATCCGGGACGTCGGCGGCCCGGACGTGGCCACCACCATCCTGTGCCGGATGGACTTCGTCCCCAAGATCCGCAAGCCCGGACAGCACGACCGGGTCCTCGCCCTCCGCAGCGACGCCCCCGACGAGGAGTGGATCGCCCTGGCCGCGGCCGTCCACGCCCGTCATCCCTTCACCCGGGTCGGCACCTTCGGCGAACGCGACCAGGACCGCGCCGCTGCCGTGGCCGAGGCGCTGGGTCTGGACTGCCACAGCCCGCGGACGATCGCCTACGTGCACGACAAGCACGCGATGCGGCGCAGGCTCGCCGAGACCGGGGTCGACGAGACCCCGGTGGCCCGGGTCGCCGACGCGGCCGAACTGCGCGCCTTCCTCGCCGAACACGGCACCCCCTGCGTGGTCAAGCCGACCCAGGGCGCGGGCAGTTTCGGCGTCTCCGTCGTCCGCGACGTCGAGGAGGCCGACGCGGCTTTCGCCCGCGCCGCGCGCGACTTCGAGGTGATCCCCGACGCCGGCGTCCTGGTCGAGCGCTTCCACGTGGGCCCCCAGTTCAGCGTCGAGGCCTTCTCGGAGGACGGCGAGCACGAGATCCTCGCGATCACCCGCAAGTACTCCGACCCGGTCGGCTTCGTCGAGGTCGGCCACGTCGTCCCCGCCGAACTCGACGCCGAACGCACCGAGTCGGTGCACACCTACGTACGCCGCCTGCTCGACGCCCTCGACATCCGCTACGGCGTCACGCACACCGAGGTCGTGCTCACCGACGCCGGGCCGCGCGTCATCGAGACCCACGTCCGGCTCGCCGGGGACGAGATCCCCTACCTCGTCCAGGACGTCACCGGGGTCGACCTCGTCGACTGCGTGGTGCGCCAGACCCTGGGCCAGTCGGTGCTCGCCGACATCCGCAAGACCCTCGCGGACCCGTCCGTGGACCGGCGCCCCGAGGCCATCTGGTTCGCCGTACCCCGCGCGCGCGGCACCCTCACCGCGATCAACGGCCTGGCCGAAGCCGCCGGGCTGCCGGACGTCGTCGTCGCCGAGGCGCTGCTCGACGCCGGGGACACGGTCGGCGACCTCGACAGCTCCGAATCCCGCGCGGCCTTCGTGCGGGTCCGCGGCGCGAACGCCGCCGAGGCGGTCGCCCGCGCCCAACAGGCCGTTGCCGGACTGGAGTTCGCCGTCCGGGTCGTCGGCGGCGACCGGGCCGGCGTCGGCGAGTGGGTCTGAGGAGGCACCGATGACGGACATCACGGCGGGCCCGGGACTGGCGGACCGCGCCCGCGCTCAACTCCCGGCCGCGGCCTACGACTTCTATGCCGCGGGCTCCGACGAACAGATCAGCACGGGCGAGGCGGCCGGGGCCTGGCGGACCCGGCGGTTCGCCCCGCGCGTGCTGCGGGACGTGTCCGCGGTCGACACCTCCGTGGAACTGCTCGGCAGCGCCCTCTCCTCGCCCGTGCTGGCCGCGCCGACCGCCTTCCACCGGATGGCCCACGACGAGGGCGAGGTGGCCACGGCGGCGGGCGTCCGGGCCGCGGGCTCGCTCATGGTGCTCTCCTCCCGGGCCACGCGGTACCCGGAGGACGTCGCGGCCGCCGCCGGGCCCTGGTGGTACCAGGTCTACTGCCTGCGGGACCGGGACATCACCCGCCGCCAGGTCGAACGGGCCACCGCGGCCGGAGCCCGGGCGCTGGTCCTCACGGTCGACGCGCCCTACGTCCCCCCGAAGCCGACGGCGGGCGCGCCGCTGCCGCTGCCCCAGGACGACGAACTGTGCCGGTCGGTCGGACTGGGCACCCGTACGCCCGGCTGGGAGCAGGACCCGTCCATCGGCCCCGAGGTGATCGGCGAGCTGGCGCGGCTCTCCGGGCTGCCCGTGCTGGTCAAGGGAGTGCTGCGGGCCGACGACGCCAAGGCCTGCGTGGCCGCCGGAGCGGCCGGTGTCATCGTCTCCAACCACGGCGGCCGCCAGCTCGACCGCGCGGCCGCGACCGCCGAGGTGCTGCCCGCGGTGGTCCGGGCCGTGGGGGACGCGGTACCGGTGCTCGTCGACGGGGGCATCCTCACGGGAACCGACGTCCTGGTCGCCCTCGCCCTGGGAGCCCGCGCGGTCCTGGTGGGCCGCCCGGTCCTGTGGGCGCTGGCCCTGGGCGGCGCCGACGGGGTGGCCGCCCTGTTCGCCTCGTACCGCGAGCAGCTCTCGCTGCGGATGGCCCTGGCCGGGGCCGCGACCATCGGCGAGATCGGCCCGGACCTGCTGCACGGATAGACCGGGACCCGCCGGAAAGCGATGAGGCCCCCTCGACGTGAACGTCGAGGGGGCCTCATCCATGAGTAGCGGGGACAGGATTTGAACCTGCGACCTCTGGGTTATGAGCCCAGCGAGCTACCGAGCTGCTCCACCCCGCGTCGGTAAACCTCACTCTACGCGAGTTTCCCGGCCCGGTTCACCACAGCGTTCCTCCAGCGGCTCTGGACCGGATCCGGACCGCTTCCGGACCGCCTCCGTATGCGTTCCGTAGGGGAGTGTGTGCAGGTCAGAGCGTTTCGTGCGGCGCGGCACCGGAGAATGCCGAGCCGCCCGGGACCGGCTCTCGAAGCGATCTCGAGGCATATCTGAGTGGCCGTCAAGTGATCGCCGTCATGGTCGGACGACCGAACCGTGCTGCACGGCCCGTCGCCCCGCTCGACGAGTGGCGCCGGGCCCGGCGGATGGAGGACGCCCCCGTGACCATGAACGCCGCCCGACCGCCCGTACTCGCCCCGCCCTTACCCGGCCCCGAGGAATTCGCCGCGCTCAGCCCGTCCCGGCGCGAGGAGGCGGTGCGCGCCACCCCCGGCAGCTCCGGCTGGGGCGAGACCGTACGGATCGCCCTGCTCCTGGGCCGGCCGCGGACCTGCGTCCCCGGGATGCTGACCTTCGCGCTCGGCTGGACGGTGGCGGGGGGCCGGTTGTCCGGGCTCTTCTTCGCCGGGCTCGGCATCTCCCTGGTGTACGGACTGCTGGCCAACACCTACAACGCCTACACCGACCTCGCCGAGGACAGCCGCAACCTCCCCGGCCGGGTCTGGCAGGTCATGCGCATCGGTCACCGCCGGCTGCTGTGGATCAGCCACGCGATGAGCGCCGCGCTGATCGGCGCCTCGCTGTTCTACAGCTGGGCATACGTGGTGCCGATGACCCTGGCGCTCGTGGGCGCGCACCAGTACTCCTTCCTCCCCGGACGGCTCAAGGCCCGCCCCGTGACCGGGCTGTTCGCCTTCAGCCTGGCCGTCTTCGGTCCGTACCTCCTCGGCTACTTCGCCGCGCCCACCGGGGTGCGGCGGCTGACGGCGGACGCGTGGGCGATCCTCGCCTTCCTGATCGTCTGGTTCGTCGCCAAGGGGATGGTCAAGAACCTCCCCGACTACGAAGGCGACCGCGACGCCGGACTGCGGACCTCCGCGACCGTCTTCCCCGACCGCACCTCCGCCGCCCGGGCAGCGACGGTCGTCACCCTGATCGGGTACCTCTCCCTGACAGGCTTCGTCCTCGCGGGCGCCCTGCCCCTGCGCACCCTGGCGGCGCTGCCCTGGGCCGTCGCCGCCTTCCAGCAGTGCCGGGCGATGATCCGGGCCGTGGACAACCGAGCGGCCAACGCCGTGCTGAAGGCGGACATGCTGCTGTCGACGGCGTTCCTCGCCTCCGTGCTGGTGCTGCGCACCCCGGGCTGGGTGACCGCCCTGTCCGTGCTGATCGGCGCCGCGATCCTCTTCGGCAGCGACTCGCTGGCCCTGGACTCCCGGCGGGGACGCGACGGCGCCCCCGCACCACGGTCCGCCTGACGGCCCTCCGTCTCCTGATCCCCTCCCGCCCCGCTGATACCTGCCCGCCCCCCGATCCCCCTTCCTCCCCCTGCGCCCGAAGGAGTTCCCGCATGCCCGCTGTCCCCGGACCGCGCACACCGGCCCAAGTGGTGCGCACCGTCAGAGCGTTCCAGCGCTCGCTGCCGGAAGGGCTGGAGCACCTCAAGGACGAATACGGTGAAGTGAGCGCCTTCGGCCTGGGCCCCACCCGCACCTACTTCCTCTTCGGGCCGCAGGCCAACGCCCTGGTGATGCGCAACCCCGACAACTTCCGCTTCGCCGGCGCCTACGACATGCTCCGCCCCATCGCCGGAGAGACCGCCCTCGTCGTCACCGACGGCGCGCCGCACGCCCGCCGCAAGCGCAAGGCCCTGCCCTCCTTCCAGCGGCCCGGCGTCGAACAGGCCACCCGGCTGATCGTCGAGGCCGTGGACAAGGCCATCGACGGCTGGCGTCCCGGGCAGCGCCTGGACATCCACGCCGAACTGCGCGAGGCGATCCGCGGCGCGATGCTCCTGCTCTTCTGCGGGGAGCGGCTCGCCGCGCAAGCCCCGTACATGATCGGCCAGTTGGACCAGATCCACGAGCTGATGGACAACCCGCTGCCGCAGCAGATGGTCGCCTGGAGCCTGCCGACCCGCGCCCGAAGGCGCGCCCTCGACGGAATCGCCGCCGTGGAGGAGCGCATCTACGAGGAGATCACCCGCAGGCGCCGCACCGGCGAGGCCGCGACGCGCGGCGGCGAGGACCTCATCTCCGTGATGCTGGCCGACGGCGGCGCCGTGATGTCCGACCAGGAGATCCGCGACATGGTCGTGAGCGCGCTGATCGCGGGCTACGACCCGGTGGGCTCCGGAATCGGCTGGGCCGTCTACAACTCCCTCGCCCACCCCGGCGTCTGGCAGCGCCTACGGGCCGAGGCCGAGGAGGTCCTGGACGGCGCCCCCGCCACCCCGGTCGCCGTCCGCGCACTGCGCTACACGGGCCGGGTCGTCCAGGAGAGCCTGCGCCTGCACCCGCCCGTGGTGATGAGCCCGCGCCGCTGCGTCAAGGCGTTCCGGTACCGCGGGCACGTGATCCCGGCGGGCAGCACCGTGGCCGTCAGCGAGTACATCACGCACCGGCTGCCCGCCGTCTGGGACGCCCCGGACGCCTTCCGGCCCGAGCGCTGGGACACCGGGCAGGAGGGGTACCAGTCCCCGTCGCCGTTCGAGTACCTGCCGTACGGGTACGGCGCCCGCCGCTGCATCGGGGCCGGGATCGCCGGCGCCGTGCTCCCCGCCGTCCTCTCGCGGCTGGCCCAGCGCACCGAACTCGACCTGCTGACGCTCCGGCCGCAGTACGGCGGCATCCCGGCCCTCATCCCGCGCGGCGGGCTGCACGTCCAGGTCGCCGAACTGCCCGCCCGGGAACGCGCCCGCGGCCGGGCCGGGGCCCGCGACACCGACTCCGGCCGTGACACCGACCGTGGCGGCGACCGCGCCCGCCACACCGACCGCACCCGTGACCTGGTGGAGGAAACCCGATGACGAGCCAGACCATCCTCCGGGCCGGGAGGGTCGCCGTCCCCGACGGCGCCCAGGCACGGCACGCCTGGCGGATGCGCGAAATGATCTACGGCCAGCTGCGCTCCCGCGCCATCGGAGCGATGGCCGAGCTCGGCCTCGCCGATGTCCTCGGCGACGGAGCGCTGACCGCGGCCGAACTCGCCGAGAAGGTCGGCGCCGACCGCGCCCTGCTGCCCCGACTGCTGCGCGCCCTCGCCTCCTTCGAGATCCTGCACCTCGAACGACGGGACGGGCGCGAAGAGTTCTCGCTGACCCCGCTCGGCGAGACGCTCCGCGCGGACGACCCCGGCTCCGCGCTGCCCACGGCCCTCCTGGTCGCCGGCACCGTGGCGCCCGCGTGGGAGCGGCTCACCCAGGTGGTCCGTACCGGCCGCGCCGCATTCCCCGAGGTGTTCGGCCAGGACTTCTTCTCCCACCTCGGCGACGACAGCCGACTGCGCCGGATCTTCGACCGCTCCCAGGAGACCGGCCTCGCCCTGGAACTGGAAGGGCTGCTGGGCGCGGTGGACTTCACCGGCCCGCTCACGGTGGTCGACATCGGCGGCGGGGACGGGGCCCTGCTCACCGGCCTGCTCGCCGACCGGCCCGAGCTGCGCGGCACGCTCGTCGACCTCGCCGCCGCCCTCCCGCCCGCCGCCCTGCGCCTCACCGGCGCGGGTCTGGCCGACCGCTGCGAGCTGCGCGAGGGCAACTTCTTCGAGGCCCTGCCGGGCGGCGCGGACCGGTACGTCCTGCGCCACATCCTGCACGACTGGGACGACGACTCCTGCGTCGCCATCCTGCGCAACGTCCGTGCGGCGATGGGTCCCGGCGCCCGGCTCGTGCTCATGGACCACCTCGCGGCCGCGGATCCGACCGGCGACGCGGGAGAGGGCTCGGGCGGGCAGTGGGGCGGCCTGATGGACCTCTACATGATGTCCCTCTTCGACGGCGGGCGGGAAAGAACCCGGGAGGAGACCGAGGACCTGCTGCGCGAGGCGGGCCTGGCGGCGCTGCGGGTGACCCGGCTGCCCGGCGGCACCGGCGTGGTCGAGGCGGTGACCGATGACGCCTCATGACGCGCTCGCACCCGTCGCGGTACTGCCCGCGGCGTGCCCGGCGTCCGACACGGCGCGGGCCGAGGCCGTGGTCCAGGACTGGCTGCGCGACTACGTGAGCCGCCCCCACGAGCAGCTCGGCCGCGGCGGGGACGTCTGCCCCTTCGTGGAACCCGCCGCGCGGGCCGGGACCCTGATGATGCACACCCGTACCGGTCTGGCCGATGCGGACGGCGCCGAACTGCGCTCCCTGGTACGGGACATGGCGCGCACCTTCCGCACCACGCACTGGCCGCGCACCAACCCCACGATGTACGCCTACGTCCTGATCCTGCCCGACCTGCCGCGCGCACAGTGGGCCGAACTGGACGCGGTTCAGGCCGCGCTCAAGGCGGAACTGGCCGAGGGCGGGCTGATGCTGGGGCAGTTCCACCCCGAATGCCCCGAACCCGCCGCCCGAAACCCGCAGTTCCCGGTGTCGCGGAGCCCCGTACCGCTTCTCGCCATGCGGAACATGGCGCTGCACGACGTGCTGTTCCTGCACAACGACAGCCGGCTGTTCGCGGAGTACCAGCACCGCTTCGGCGGCCGCTACGAGCGGGGAGCGGTCGCCGACCCGCTGCTTCGCTCCTCGTACGAGGCGGGCTCCACCGTCGGCTGACCCCTGACCCCTGACCCCTGACCCCTGACCCCTGACCCCTGACCCCTGACCCGTGCCCCGTGACCTGTAACCCATGACCCACACCCATATACCCGCACCATCGAGGAGATTCGTCATGAGGGAGTTCGACCAGCGCTTCGAGGAATACATGCGCGGGCACACCAGCGAAGCGAGCCGCTGGATGCACGTCGTGGGCATGTCCGCCGCCGCGGCGGCCGCGGTGACCACCGTGCGGCGCCGCAGGCCCAAGCTGTTGTGGACGGTCCCCGCGGCCTTCTTCGCCTTCGCCTGGAGCGGCCACTTCGTCTTCGAACGGAATCTGCCGGTCGGGTTCACCGACCCGGGAGCGGCCTTCTCCGGTGACCTGAAGATGATCTGGATGATGGCGACCGGACGCAACGGCCAGTTGAAGGAGCTGCTGGCGCGCCTCGAACAGGAGGCGGCCGCCGCCGAGTTCACCGAGGACGCCGCCGCGGCGCAGACGGCCGCCGACGCCGGATGCCCCCGGTCCCTGGACCACGCGGCCTGACGCGCGGGACGGCCCGGCCGAGGGGAACCCGGCCCCGGTGACGACGCGGATCGCCCCCCGCGCATAATGCGCAGGGCGGGCCACGGCCCCGGAGGACCGGAGCGAGGACACGAGGAAGGGACCCCCATGGCAGAGGCAGTCGGTACGGAGTTCGTCGAGGACGGCCCCACCTCGGCGGAGCGCGAGGCGTGCGACGAGGTGCGGCGGCGGGCCACCGGCATGTCCCACCACGAGAGCGCCGAGGCGCTCGAAGAGGCCGAGCGGGCCGCCGCGCAGCTCGACGGGGCCGCCGGGGACGAGGCTGTGGACGCGGCCGACGTACGGACCCGCGCCGCGCTGGCCGAGTGGGAGCGGATCACCGACGTGCTCTCCGCCCACGGAGGCCCGTACGCACCGGAGACGGACCCCTATGTCCAAGGCCAGCTGGCGGGCCGCAGGAACCGGCGCGGTGCCGGTTCGGGCCGGGTCGGCTGAACGGCAGCGGCGGCCGCGCCATGCGGCCGCCCCGCCCGCCCACATGTCAGACGGTGACCTGGCCGGTCAGCATGCCCAGCAGCTGGTCCATCTCGGTCCGCCAGAGACGGTGCACGTTCATCCGCGTCGGCTTCGGCTGACCGGGCAGCTGGATGCGGAAGGAACTCCACACGGCGTTGCGGTCGACACCGGAGACGATGCCGACGGCCTGGTTGGCCGGGATCGCGAAAGCGATCTCCTGGGGGCGGTTGCTCATCCGGCTCGCCTTGTGTATCACCACGGCCTGCTCGGTGACGGTGACGAAGTAGTAGGTCAGGAACGCCTGCCCGATCAGACCGAGCATGCTCATCAGCCACACGCTGGGTCCCGCGATGGCCTGGACCGTAACGACGGGGCGGTCGGCCGGGTTGACCTGCGCGATGGCTTCCGCCACCTGCTGCTGAATGGTGGCCTTCTTGACGGCCATGGGGTTCCTCCTGAGCGGAATGAGTGCCCCCGGTCTTCGAGGGCATCGCAGAGTACCCGCCCTGCCCCGGGTCCTCGCGCCCGGCCCCCAAAGGTGAACCGGGAGGCGGACGCGGGCGTCACACGGGCGCCGCGCACTCCCTCGGCGCCGGCGCCCTGCGCAGCGCCCACAGGCTCGGGGCGGCGAAGAGCACCGCGGTGGCGAGGGTCATCGCCAGGGCGGCGGCCCGCAGGACGGGCGCCGCTCCCCAGGAGGCCGCCGCGGCCCCGACGAGGAGGTAGCCCATCGGGACGGCCAGCCGCTCTCCGATCGAGCTGAACGAGTTGAGGCGCCCCAGCAGTTCGCGCGGCAGCTGCTGCTGCATCACGGTGTTCCAGCACACGATCGCGACATCGACCCCCGCCCCGGCGAGGGCGGCGGACAGCGCGAGGAAGGGCAGCGGAGCACCCGCGGCCAGAGCGAGCAGGGGGAGCGCCAGCGGCAGATTGGCGGCCACGCACACGATCATGATGCGGGACGGCTTCCAGCGCAGCGAGAGCACCCCGCCGAGCACGAGCCCCACCGCGAAGGAACCCTGCACGATGCCCCAACCGGCCGCACCGAGCTCCGTGTCGTGGGCGACGAGCGGGCCGAGGAGCCCGTATCCGCCCAGCCAGAAGGCGACGACGAAGGTGCCGGACAGGGTGTAGGACCACAGCCAGAACCGCCCGCGGAACTCGGTCCAGCCGGTACGGAAGTCACTCAGCGCCGACCCCTTCGCGGCGACCGGCCCGGCGATCGCGAGCCGGCCGTACAGGACCGCGGCCACGGCGAAACTGGCCGCGTCCCAGGCGAGGGTGAGCTGCGGCCCGACGAGCGCGACGAGGGAGCCGCCGAGCGCGGGCGCGAGGATCCGGACGAGGTTCGTGGGGAGGCGGAGCAGGGCGTTGGCCTCTTGGAGCCGCGGCGCCTCGACGAACTGGGGCAGCAGGCTGTTCATCGCGGGCGACGCCAGCGCCGAGGCGCCGCTCGCGACGGCCGCGAACACGGCGACCCGGGTGGTCGTCGCCGCCCCCTGGAACACGAGCAGGGCGACCGTCGCCTGGGTCAGGGCCGGGATCACGTTGCCGATCACGATCAGCCGCCGCCGGCTGAAACGGTCCGCCGCGACCCCGCCGATGAGGAGCAGGATCAGCTGGGGGGCCGTGCTTCCGGCGAGGACGATCGCCAGCGAGCCCGGGCGGTCGTCGAAGCCGAGCACGGTGAAGGCCAGCGCGACCGGGGCCATGGCGGAGCCGCTCGCTGAGATCAGGCTCGCGAGCAGGAGCGTCCGGAAGCCCTTGTCACGCAACAGGGGCGGTGGTGTGGGGATTTCCATTCGCCGGAGGCTACCGCGCGCACCGGCGGGCCCGGCGGCGGGTGCGCGGCCGGGGCCGCCGCCGGGCGCGCCGACCGGCCTCAGATGTCGCCCTCCACCAAGGCGTGCAGGTGCATGTCGTGCCATCCGTCCGCGTGCAACACCGCCTCGCGCATGGTGCCTTCTAGGGTGAACCCGGCCTTGTCCGCCACGCGGCAGGACGCCGGGTTCTCCACCGCGTGCAGCAGTTGGAGCCGGTGGAGCCCGAGTTCGTCCAGGGCCCAGCGGCAGACGCGCCGCGTGGCCTCGACGGCGAGCCCGCCCCCGCGGGCCGGGGGCAGGATCCAGTACAGGATCTCGGCGGTGCCGGACGCGAGATCGATGTCGTTCCAGCCGACCAGGCCGACCGCCGCACCGCCAGCGCACCCGCGTCCTCGGCCCGCCACGGGCGCAGCTCCATCCCGCTCGGCAGGTCGAGCACGGGCTGGTCGGTGCCGGCGATCCTGCCTTCGGGAACCACCGGGAGGACGGGCTGATGGGAGATCATCACGGCATCCTGCCGCAGGGGTTCGTGCACGCGCTATCTCCCCCCGGCCTCCGCCCCGGCCTCCGCCCCGGCCTGAGCGGCGGCCGCCGCCCCGGCCGTGCTCTCGGCGCGGGAGCGGCGCGGCCGCCGCCCCTCCAGGGACGCGACCGCCGACAGCAGCGCGGGAACGGCCACCAGCGCGAAGCACCACGCGACGGGGACCCGCTCCACCAGCAGGACGGCGACGGCGCTGCCGCCCGCAGTGCCCGCGTTGAGCGACGTGTTGACCCAGGCGCCCGCCCGGACCCGGGTGGCGGGGGTGACCGACTCGTCCGCGATCAGGTAGGCGGTGGTGATGGCGGGCGCGATGAACGCGCCCGCGAGAGCCGCCAGCGCGACCAGCGCGTACGCGTTCGGCGCGAGCCCCGTGGCGGCCAGGGTCACGGCCAGCGCCGCCGTGATCAGCGGCAGCCGCCGCCGTCCGGGCCACCGCCACGAGACGGCGCCGTAGGCCAGGCCCCCGAGTGCGCTGCCCGCGGACGACGCGGCGAGGACCCAGGGCACCGCCCCGGGCTGGTGGCGCTGATCGGCGAGGGCCACCACGAGCAGCTCGAAGGCCCCCAGCCCGACCCCCATGCCGACCGCGACCGCGACCACGCCGCGCAAGCTGGAGGACCACAACCGGGGCCGCTCATCGGCGGGTTGACCAGCAACCACATCGGGGCGCGCGCCCCGGCCCAGGGATCCGGCGGACCCCATCACGCTCCGGGCGACGGGGGAGGAGACCAGAGCGAGCGTGCCCACCAGGACCAGCGCCGCGCTGACCGCCACACCCGTGGCCGGTGTGGCCCAGCGCACCAGCAGGCCGACGATCAACGGCCCGCTGACGAAGAGCAGTTCCTCGGCGACACCGTCCAGGCTGTAGGCCCGTTGCAGCATCAGACGGTCGGGCAGCATCACGCTCCACAGCGAACGCATCACCGGCCCGAGCGGTGGTGTGCAGCACCCGGCAGCCATGGCCAGGGCCATGAGGGCGGTTCCGGAGGCGCCGGGATGCCGGCTCAGCCAGGCCAGGGCCGCCAGCAGCAGTGCGTACGTACCCGCCATCGGCACCAGGGCCCGGCGCGGCCCGTACCGGTCGACCAGCCGGGCCCGGACGGGGGAGAGGGAGACGCTCGTCAGACCGAAGAGGGCCGTGACGGTCCCCGCCACCTGGTAGGACCCGGTGGCGTCCTTGGCCGCGAGCAGCAGGGAGAGGACGACCGTCCCGTAGGACAGCCGCCCGAGCAGGGCCGAACCGAACGTACGGCAGGCGTGAGGGGTGCGCAGGACAGCGCGATAGGAAGACATGAGAACGAAGGATTTCCTCGGGAAGGCGGCGCGCGCGGAGGCGCCGCGGACGTGCGGGGACACCGGAGGACCGCCCTGGCGGGTGGTCGGCGCGGGATCCTAGGCACGGAGGAAAGACATGCCGATCATGCTAGCAGGAGCAGCGGTGCGGCGGTCGGGGAACAAAACCTTGCCGTGGAGTGCGCTCCAACTCCTAGAGTGCAGCGCCATGACCATGACCTACCGCAGCCTCGGCCGTACCGGCATCGAGGTGAGCGTGCACTGCCTCGGCACCATGATGTTCGGCGCCGTGGGGAACAAGGACCACGACGACTGTGCGCGGATCCTGCACGCCGCGCTGGACGCGGGGATCAACTTCATCGACACCGCCGACATGTACTCCGCGGGGGAGTCCGAGGAGATCGTCGGCAAGGCCCTCGGCGGTGGCCGCCGGGACGAGGTCGTCCTCGCCACCAAGTTCCACTTCCCCATGGGCGAGGGGCCCAACCGGGCCGGAAACTCCCGGCGTTGGATCGTCAGGGCCGTGGAGGACAGCCTGCGACGGCTGGGTACCGAATGGATCGACCTCTACCAGGTGCACCGCCCCGACCCCGCGACCGACATCGAGGAGACCCTGGCGGCCCTGGGCGACCTGGTCCGCGCGGGGAAGATCAGGGCCTTCGGCTGCTCCACCTTCCCCGCCGAGGAGATCGCCGAGGCCCATCACGTCTCCGAGCGGCGCGCGTTGCCGCGCTTTCGCACCGAGCAGCCGCCGTACTCGGTCCTCGCGCGCGGCATCGAGCGCGACGTCCTGCCGGTCGCGCGCCGCCACGGCATGGGCGTGCTGACCTGGAGCCCGCTGGCCTCCGGCTTCCTCAGCGGGAAGTACCGGCCCGGCGGCCCGGTCGACCTCACCTCGGGCCGGCCCGCGCTGAACCCCGCGCGCTTCGATCCGGCGATCCCGGGCAACCAGGCGAAGCTGGAGGCCGCGGAGCGGCTGATCGAGCTGGCGGACGGGATCGGGTGCACCCTGCCCGAACTGGCCGTGGCCTTCCCGGCCGTGCACCCGGCGGTCACCTCGGTGATCATCGGCCCGCGCACGATGGACCAGTTGCAGTCCCTGCTGAAGGGCGCCTCGCTGACCCTCGACGACGCCGCGCTCGACCGGATCGACGAGATCGTGCCGCCGGGCACCAACCTCTACCACCCGGACGGCGTGTGGCGTCCGACCGCGCTGACGGATCTGGCCCAGCGCCGCCGCCCGACCGCGGAGCGGGCCGCGGGGTAGGCCGTGGGGTGAGCCGTGGGGTGAGCCGTGGGGTTGGCCGTGGGGTTGGCCGTCTCCTTCGGATCCTTCCCGGCCCGCGCGGCGGTGGACGCTCGCGCGGGCGGCGGGGATCATGAAGGCCACGCCGGCCCGTCGGGGCCCGGCGCCCGCCGCTCCGCCCTGGAGGTACCTGTGTCTGCCGCGTCGAGCTATGCGTCCGGAGCCTGCGAAGTACCCCTGCTGGGCGACACGATCGGGGAGAACCTCGACCGTACCGTGCGCGGCTTCCCCGGCCGCGACGCCCTCGTCGAGATGGCCACCGGGCGCCGGTGGACGTACGCGGAGCTGGCCGCCGATGTCGACGCCCTCGCGCTCGGACTGCTGGACCTGGGTATCACGAAGGGGGACCGGGTCGGCATCTGGGCCCCGAACCGCGCCGAGTGGACCCTGGTGCAGTACGCCACCGCGAAGATCGGCGCGGTCCTCGTCACGGTGAACCCCGCCTACCGGGCGCACGAGCTGGAGTACGTCCTGCGGCAGTCCGGGATCCGGCTGCTCGCCGCGGCCGAACGGTTCAAGACCTCCGACTACGCGGGCATGATCGAGGAGGTCCGGCCGCGCTGTCCCGAGCTGGAGTTCTTGGTCCTGCTGGAAGGGCCCTTGTGGTCCTCCCTGCTGGAGCGCGGACGCGCGGGCGACCCCGCCGAACTGGCGCGCGTACAGGCGACGTTGAGCGCCGACGACCCGATCAACATCCAGTACACCTCGGGCACCACCGGCTTCCCCAAGGGTGCGACCCTCTCGCACCACAATATCCTCAACAATGGTTACTTCGTTGGCGAGTTGTGTCACTACACGGAACAGGACCGGGTCTGCATCCCGGTCCCCTTCTACCACTGCTTCGGCATGGTGATGGGCAACCTCGCCTGCACCAGCCACGGCGCCGCGATGGTGATCCCGGCCCCCTCCTTCGACGCCGGCGCCACCCTGGCCGCCGTCGAGGCCGAGGCGTGCACCTCGCTGTACGGCGTCCCCACGATGTTCATCGCCGAACTGGCCGACCCCGGCTTCGACGCCTACGACCTGTCCAGCCTGCGCACGGGCATCATGGCCGGTTCGCCCTGCCCGGTCGAGGTGATGCGGGAGGTCATCGAGCGGATGGGGATGGCGGAGGTGTCCATCTGCTACGGGATGACGGAGACCTCACCGGTGTCCACCCAGACCCGCGCCGACGACTCGGTGGCCCGCCGCGTCTCCACCGTGGGCCGGGTGGGCCCGCACCTGGAGGTGAAGGTGGTCGACCCGGACACCGGGCGCACCCTGCCCCGGGGCGAGCCGGGAGAGCTGTGCACCCGCGGCTATTCGGTCATGCTCGGCTACTGGGCCGAGCCCGAGCGGACGGCGGAGGCCATCGACGCCGCCCGCTGGATGCACACGGGTGACCTGGCCGTCATGGACGACGAGGGCTACCTGAGCATCACCGGCCGGATCAAGGACATGGTGATCCGGGGCGGTGAGAACGTCTACCCGCGCGAGATCGAGGAGTTCCTGCACACCCACCCGGACGTCCTGGACGTCCAGGTCATCGGCGTGCCCGACCCCAAGTACGGGGAGGAACTGATGGCCTGGGTCCGCATGCGCGAAGGAACGACTCCCTTGACCGCGGACGCCGTCCGCGCGTACTGCGCGGGCCGGCTCGCGCACTTCAAGGTCCCGCGCTACGTCCACGTGGTGGAGGAGTTCCCGATGACCGTCACCGGCAAGATCCGCAAGATCGAGATGCGCGAGCTGTCGGTCGCCCTGCTGGCCGACTCCGAGTAGACGGCCCGGGGGTTCCCACCCCGGCACCACTCGCCCTGCTCACTTGTGACCCTCCGCGCCACCGAAATCGAATCCCCTGCCCAGCCAGTCCAAGACCTTCGTCTCGGGCGCGTCGCCGCGCATCCCGTCCGCCAGGCGCGGATCACCCGTCATGATCTCCCGCGCCAGGCGCTCGGCCTGCGCGTGGGGGGCCTCGTCGGTGACCTGCCGTATCATCCCGAACTCGCCCGTTCGGCGCAGCGGGCCGTCGGGCGCGGGATCGGGCTCGTACTCCACGAGGAAGAGGCGCACCTCGTCCGGAACATGCGGCGACGACCATACGGCGCCGAGTTCGAACCCCCGGTCGGCGAGCCGGTCCGCGTCGGCACGCAGGAGGTCGCCGAGCACCCGGGCCACGCTCTGGGCAGGCCATTCCCAGCCGAAGTCCGTCGTGGCCCGCTCCACTTCGGCGTCGTACTGCGCCGCGGCGAACCGGTACTCGCCCTCCCACGACGGGTGGAGGTCTTCGTTCTCCTTCCACTCCCAGACCACCACGTCACCGTCGCGCCGCATCGTGACGTCGATCAGGGAATGACACCCGCACGCCGTCGCCATCTCGATGACCTGCGGCCGCCTCCCCACGGCGAACGGCCCGTCGGGGACGAGCCAGCGGCGCGCGTCGCCACAGACCGCCACGTGGTCCTGCCCGATGACGTCCACCCCGTTGATCAGCGGCCGGACCTCGGGCATCCCCTCCCCGTCGCGCTCATGGGGATCCGCGGGGATCACTCGAATACCGAAAATATCCAGACGTTCGCTCATTTCCCCACCTTCACCCGCTGCCGCGCCGACTGTCACCGCACTTTTCTCCGGCAGGGGTACTTTCCGCCACCTCCCGGGACATCCGGCCGGTATGAACCGGCCTTCGCTCAACGGGGTTACCGCTTCGCGGAGCTCGACAACCTCGGGTGGAGCCGTGGGAGCCGTGCTATGGTCTGAGTAAGTCAGCCGACTAACTCACTTAGGGGAACGCGATGATCGTAGTAACGGGCGCGACCGGCAACATCGGACGGACCTTGGTGGCGCTGCTGGCCGAGGCGGGCGAGGACGTCCTGGCCGTCTCGCGCCGTCCGCGGCCCGAAGGGCTCCCCGCCGGGGTGCGGCACGCCCAGGCCGACATCGGCGACAGTGCGAGCATGCGACCCGCCCTCGAGGGCGCCGACGCCCTCTTCCTCCTGCTGGGCGGCGAGCTCAACGGTCACGGCGAAGACCCGAATGCCCTGATCGACGTGGCCCTGGGTGCAGGAGTCAAGCGGCTCGTTTTGGTCTCCTCCCAGATCAACTCCACCCGCCCCGAGGCTCTTTCACACACCCGGCTGCGCGCATTCGAAGCCGCCATACGGGCATCCGGAGTGGACTTCACGATCCTGCGCCCGGGTGGATTCGCCTCCAACGCCTTCGCCTGGGCGGAGACGGTCCGCACCAAGCGCACGGTCTTCGCGCCGTTCGGCGACGTGCCCCTGCCCGTCGTCGACCCGGCGGACATCGCCGCGGTCGCCGCGGCCGCGCTGCGCGAGGAGGGGCACGCGGGTCGTACGTACGAACTGACCGGACCCGAGGCCATCACCCCGCGCGAGCAAGCCGCGGCGATCTCCCGGGCCTTGGGTGAGGAAGTCGCCTTCGTGGAGCTGTCCCGCGCGCAAGCGCACGCCCACATGGCGCAGTTCATGCCCGAAGAGGTCATCGACGGCACCCTGGACGTCCTCGGCGTCCCGCTGCCGGCCGAGCAGGTGATCAGTCCCGAGACGGAGAGCGTCCTCGGCCGTCCGGCGCGGCCCTTCGGGCAGTGGGTCGCGCGCAACCTCCCGGCCTTCCGGTAGTTGGTCGGCGCAGCCGGTCGCCCGCTGCCGACTGCCGACTGCCGACTGCCGACTGCCGACTGCCGACTGCCGACTGCCGACTGCCGACCGTTATCACGGCGGGCCCGCGCCCCGCCACGCCCCTTTTCCCCTTCCCGCCGCAGGGCCCGGAATAAGGACAACGGCGGCCCGAGTTTCCGGAGTTCCACCGGATCCGGTGAAGCGCCAGGCCGGACGCTGTGTGGGGGTGATGCGGGGGAGTGGGTGCCGGATCACCGAATCGAGCGTACGTACGAACGCCATCGTTCCGTTCCTGCTGGCCAGCCGCCCGGCGACCGGCGCGCGACGCGGCGTGCCGAAGAGGGGCCGGATATCGATGGCCCCTGAACCGATTGAGCACGATCTTCCGTCTCATGGCACCGACAGGCCGGTGACCGCCCGTTCGACGCCCCGTGCGCGACGCGACCCGGTAGCGCATCGGCAGTCCCCCGCGCCGCCCGGCGCGAGGGCCCACGAGGGAGGCGCGATCGTGCGTAGAGACAACCGCCCACAGAGCCCGCGGACCACGAAGACGCGACGACAGCCACGGCGGTGGATCATCGCCCTGGTCGCCGTACTGAGCGCGACGGCGGCCCTGCTGACCGTTCCGCTGACCGCCGCGCCCGCGCACGCGGTCGACCGCGACGGCAGCTCGCCGTTCGCCACGTACAACATGCACGGCTCGGACAACGGCGCGCGGTGGACTTCGGAAGTCCAATCACTCGTCGCGAACCACCCCGTGGTGATGCTGCAGGAGGCGGGCAGTGGGCCACCCGCGGCGGTGGACGACCGCCGGACCAATTACCGGGAGATGCGGATCACTCCGAGCCGTGACCCCCAGCCCAGCAGCTACACGCTCTCGACCTGGGCGGGTGGGCCGCGGCACGAGAACCGCTTCGTGTACTACCTGCAGACCGACCCCCGCAGGATCAGCGGAACCAACGACGACACCTGGGTCGGCGGCCAGATGAACCTGGCGACGGTCACCGACACCCAGGCCCATGAGGTCCACGTCCTGGAGAACCAGTACTACGACCCGGATCCCAACGCCCCCAACAACCGCTACCGGGCACGCCCCTTGCTCGGACTGCGGTTCGGCAACACCTGGTACTGGAACACGCACGCCCGCGGCGAGGACGTGACCGCGGACGCGACCAGGCAAGGACTGCTCGACCAGGTCCGCACCTTCATGGCCGGCGCCGAACAGCGCGGCCGGAACTGGGTCCTGGCCGGCGACTACAACGTGAACATCCTCAACCGCGACAACGACCAGGCCCGCCAGTCACTGCACCTGCGCGCCGGCGAGACCCTGCTGCGCACCGGCCAGCCGACCTTCATCAACGGCGACCGTCCCAGCGAGCTGGACTACGCGGTCGCCGGCGGTCTGCCCGGCGGCTTCACCGCGAGCCGCTCGGACGGCGCGGGATCCGACCACGTGGCCGTCACCTTCGCGCGGACACCACCACCCGTGGCGCAGAACCGTCCCGCACACGTCTTCGCCACCAGGCTGGCCACGCCCAACGGCAACTCGCTGCGCGAGAACGCGAACAGCTCGATGGAGATCGGCAGCCCCGGCAACGACGACCGCGACACCTGGATCCTCTCCACCAACGGCAACGGCTCCACCCACAACCTGCAGAACCGCGCCACCCACCACTGCATCGCGGCCCCGACGGGCACCCGCCGGGGCACGTCCTCCCAGGTCGTCGTCGGCGACTGCGCCGACCCGCGAGCGCAGTGGACGATCAGCCACCTCGAGGACGACCCCGCGTGGAACGGCGACAACGGGGGACCGCAGCGCTGGCAGAACGTGGCCTTCCCCGGGATGTGCCTCACCCCCTCCAACAAGCAGGTGACCGTGGAACCCTGCACCGAGGACCCCGCCCAGCGCTGGTGGGAGACCTCCGCCGCACTGCCCAAGGACTGGCCGACGACCACCGGCAACGTACGCCTGGAGAACTCGGCTCTCGGCACCCGCCTTCGACGCTCCGGCGCGGTGCCCGGCACCGGGGTCTACACGGCGCAGACACCGCCCTGGTGGTGGTGGGTCTACTGGCTGGCCTACGAGCAGAAGGACTTCGGCTGGAACATCCAGCGGATCGACACGGGCGACAACCTGGTCCGCCTCCAGAGCATGGACGGCGACAACCGGTGCCTGGGCGCCCGCGACGAGCACGCCACCTCGGCAACGGATGCCGTGCTGCGCACGTGTGACGACGCGCGCGGCGTCGACGCGGCCGGCCAGCGCTGGCTGGCCGAGACCTACGCGGGCGGCACCGTCCGCTACCGCAACGAGGCCAACCACCTCTGCCTCCTGGCCCCGCCCGCCGTCACCGGCTACGCCACGCTCGTCGCCTGCAACGACATCCCGTCCGAGCGCTGGAGCGTGGTGAACCCGTGACCCCGTAACCCCGTGGCCCTATGAACCGTGACCCCGTGGACCCCCTCTCGGACGTCCGAGAGGGGGTGCCGGGGCTACGGCGTACGCGGACCGGTCACGCCCCGGCCTCGATGCCGAGCTCGGGGAGCAGGACGCGGACGCGTCGTTCGATCTCGTCGCGGATCGGCCGGACCGCCTCGACTCCCTGGCTGGCCGGGTCCTCCAGCTGCCAGTCCAGGTACCGCTTGCCGGGAAAGCACGGGCAGGCGTCCCTCATCGCGTCCACCACGGCCGCGTTGACGCTGTCGGCCGGTGCGGAGCCGGCGGAGCGGACCTGGACGCGGTCGCCGCCGAGGTGACTGAGGAAGGCGGCGGCCATCTGGGAGCGGCCCGCGTTGTGGACGCAGACGAACAGCACGGACGGCGTGGCGGACGTGGCGGAGGTGCTCATGAGGTCAGGGCGCTTTCATCGGGGGAGCGGAGAGGAGCAGCCTGTCGCTGCCTGCCGTGGGGGAGGGGGCTCCGGCTCCGGCGCCTGCCTCGTGCACGGAGTGGGGGCGGCCGAAGCGAGATCATCCGAAGCGAGATCATCCGAAGCGGAGCTGACCATCTCCTTCGCCGCTGCTCATGTCGAAAGGCGGGGACGCCCGTACCGCGGCCGTCCGCGTCGGCGGGTCCGCGGGCTTCGAGGGCCCCGAGGCGCCCCCTAGACCTGCGGAACCGCGGCGTCCAGAGCGGCGGTGAGCCGGCGCAGGCGGTCCTGGAGGTCACGGATCTCGCCGAGCTCGAAGCCGGTCGCGGCGGCGATGCGCCGGGGGACCTCGACGGCCCGGGCGCGCAGGGCCGTACCGGCCCCGGTCAGCCGCGCGTGCACGGACCGCTCGTCCTCGGCGCTGCGCTCGCGGGAGATCAGGCCGGCCGCCTCGAGGCGCTTGAGCAAGGGGGAGAGCGTTCCCGAATCGAGCCGCAGGTGCTGTCCGAGCTGCTTGACGGGCATCTCGCCGTGCTCCCAGAGCACCAGCATGACCAGGTACTGCGGGTAGGTCAGGCCGAGGTCCTTCAGGACGACGCGGTAGAGGCCCCCGAAGGCGCGGTTCGCCGCGCCGAGCGCGAAGCAGATCTGGCCGTCGAGGCGGAGGAAGTCCTGGTCGGAGAGGGTGTCGATCGGCTGCTCGGTCATGGGACCCAGTGTACCCGGGGCCCCCCTGTCAGCAACTGAATTGTGCACAACTCAATTGTGTGCCATATTGATGGAGCGAGGTCACCGACCGATGGCCCCGCCTCCGCCTTTGAGAGGAACCACCGAGATGGACGCGATCTACACCGCTGTCGCCACCGCCAACGGCCGCGAAGGCCGTGCCGTCAGCACCGACGGTCAGATCGACCTCGCGCTGGCCATGCCCCCGGCCCTCGGCGGGAACGGTCAGGGCACCAACCCCGAGCAGCTCTTCGCGGCGGGCTACGCGGCCTGCTTCGCCAGCGCCCTCGGGCTGGTCGGCCGCCAGGCCAAGGTCGACACCAGCGACATCTCCGTGACCGCCGAGGTCTCCATCGGCAAGGACGGCGCGGGCTTCGGACTAGCCGTCGTCCTGCGGGTGGAGCTGCCCGACGCCCTGGACGGCGAGACCGGCGCGCTGCTCGTCAAGCAGGCGCACGAGGTCTGCCCCTACTCCCGCGCCACCCGCGGCAACATCTCCGTCGAGCTCGTCGTCGAGTAGTCGCCGGCCTTCGCAGTCGCCGGTCCCTCGCGGTCCTTCACGAGCGGCCGTCCCCACCGTCCGTCCGACGCACCCGTGGTGCGAGCGGAACGGGCGGTGGGGGCGGCCGCTTTGGCGTTCAGTCGCTTTGGCGTTCAGCGGCGCCCGGAGCCGGGGCCGCCGCCACGCCTTCCATCCGTCCCTCATCAGTCCCTCATCCGTCCCTGTGCGCAAGAGCGTTGGCCCCTCCGGAAGGCGCATGGCATCTGCCAGGTGAGACAGCTTGTTCTCACCGTAGATGAGCGGCTCCCTGCCCAGGTCGCGGACGGCCGTCGTCATCGGCGCGGCCGGACTCCTCGTCGCCCTGGTGGCGCCGCTCACCGCGGCCGCCGACCCCGCCGCCGCGGCCGGACCCTGCGGCCCCGCGGGCGTCTTCACCGCCTCGCCGCCCAGCTGTACGTACGCCACCCCCGGCACCGACGTCTTCACCGTCCCGGCGGGAGTGCGCTCCCTGGCCGTCGACCTGTACGGGGCCGAAGGCGGCAGCGCGGCCGGATTCGTCGCCCCGAACCCGCCGAACGCGGGCGCCCCCGGCGGTCTCGGCGGCCGGACCAGCGCGACCCTGGCCGTCACCCCCGGCCAGACCATCCAGATCACCCGGGGCGGCGTCGGCAGCTCCGGCACCTCCCGCCACGGCGAATACGCACGCCCCGGCGGCACCGGCCACGGCTCCGGCGGCGGCGGTGCCCACGGCGGCGGCGGCTCCGGCGGCGGCGCCACCGACCTGCGCACCGGTGACTTCGGAGCGGCCGACCGGATCCTGGTGGCCGGCGGCGGGGGCGGCGCCGGCGCCGGCAACGGCGGCCCCCTGCTGCGCGGCGGCAACGGCGGCGGGCTCACCGGCGAGGACGGCGGCCAGGGCGGCGGACCCGAGCTCTCCGGCGCCGGCGGTACGGGCGGTACGCAGACCACGCCCGGCACCGGCACCCGCACCTCCCCGCTCGGCGGTCCGGGCGGCAACGCGAGCGACATCGACCAGTACACCGGCCTGCCCAACCCGGGCAGCGGCGGTACGGGCGGCAACGGCGCCCGTGGCGGCAACGGCGGAGGCGGCGGTGGCAGCGGCTACGCGGCCCCGGCGACGGCCGGCGTCCAGGACGCCTCCCTGCTGCCCGGGATCCAGCACGGCGACGGCAAGGCGGTCCTCTCGTTCCGCTTCGGCACGTCCACCTCGCTCGTCGCGGACACCTCCACACCGCTCTTCGGGCACGCCGTCGCCCTGACCGCGACCGTGGACTCCGCGAACCCCCTCGCGGCCACCCCGGGCGGCAGCGTCACGTTCTCGGACGGGGCCACCCCGCTCGCCACCGTGCCCCTCGCCGCCGGAACCGCCCGCTTCACCACCAGTGCGCTGCGCCCCGGAGCCCACCGGATCAGCGCCGCGTACACGGCGGACGCCGACCACACGGCCAGCGCCACGGCCCAACCGGCCGAGCTCACCGTCGGGTTCAGCCGGCCCTGCACCACGACGGCCTCCCGCGGTCCGCTGACCGTGGCGGCCGGACAGTCGCTCTGCATCGGCCCCGGCGGCAGTCAGACCGGCCCGGTGACCGTCCGGCCCGGAGGAGCGCTCGCCGTGTCGGACGGCAGGATCGCCGGTCCGCTGTCCGCCGACGGCGCGCTCGCCGTGTCCGTCTGCGGATCGCGGCTGACCGGCCCGGTCGGCGTCCGCGCCACCAGCGGTTCCGTGCTGATCGGCGCGGGTCCGGATGCGGGGGCAGTGGACTGCGCGGGCAACACCCTCACCGGTCCGGTCTCCGTGGTGGGCAACACCGGAGGCGTCGAGCTCTCGGCCGACCGGATCACCGGACCGCTGAGCTGCGAAGCCAACGCACCGGCGCCGCGCGTCGTCGCCACCACCGTCGTCGGACCCCGGTCCGGCCAGTGCCGATGACCGGGGGAGCCGCCCGCGGCCTGTAGTGAACGCGCTGGCCGCGGCCGTCCGTTGACGGCCGCGACCAGCGCGTCCCTTCGCGGCGGCCTTCTACGGGACGCCGCCGCCCCGCGTCATCCGGGCGCCCCGCGTCATCTGCCGTGCGTCACGGGCCCGCCCGGTCGAAGAGCTGTCCGTACCCGGTGACTCCGTATCCGGCGACTCCGTGGGCCGGGCTCCTGCCCCAGTTGGCTGAGCGTGTCGTCGAACCACGGCGGATCCACGAGGGCGAGCCGCCCGGCGCCCAGGACGCGCAGCGCTTCGACGGCGGCCGCGCAGGTGGCGACCACGGGGAGCCCCTGGGTCCGCCCCTCCAGCCGGGCCGGCATGTGCGCCTCGCCCCGCGGCCCGATGGCGTACGCGGAACTGGTGAAGGCGAACGCGATCGCCGCCACCGGCGAGGCCGACAGGAGGGCGGCGGCGTCGTCCACCCGCGGGGGCTCCGCAACGCCGCTCGTCCCCCGTCGGCACCCGTCGTGGGTCAGGAATTGCGCTTGATGGTCTTGCGGATCCAGTCCGCGTAGGCGGGCACGTTGCCGTAGAGGCCCGGCCCGGCGGAGCAGACGACCCCGGGGGCGCCCGGGCCCGACGTGGTTCCGATGAGCTCCCAGCGGCCGTTCCGGCCCTTCTGGAGCTGCGGACCGCCGGAGTCCCCGAAGCACGCCATCGCGTCGGGTACACGGCTGATCGTGCACAAGCGGGTCCGGTCCGCGTAGCCAGGGGCGCACTCGGCTTCGGCGCCCCGGCGCGTATCGAGCTCCTGCATGCGCGGCGCGAAGGTGAACGAGGAGTCGACGGTGGTGCCGAAGCCCAGGATCCGGGTCGGGGTACCGGGCCGCCCGGGCCGCTCCGCGATCCGGACGGGCTGCTCGGTGACCGGGCGGTCGAGGCGGACCAGCGCGATGTCGTCCTTGTTCGCGGCCCGGCCTTCACCGTTGACGTAGCCGGGGTGGACGACGGTCCGCTCGATGGCCCGCACGGTTCCCCCGGACTTCCGCTGCTCGCTGCCGATCCGGACGGTGCCTTCCAGTTGGAGGCCGTCGCCCTGGACGCAGTGGGCCGCCGTCAGCACCCACTGCGCGTCGATCAGGGAGGCCCCGCACGTGCCGTCGAGCACCCCCTGCTCGGGGGCCGACTCCGGGATCGTCGCCATGAACGGGTAACGCTCGGTGGAATCACGGCCGTTGACGATCGCTTCGGCGCTGCCGGTCATCAAGGTGGCGCACGTCGCGACGGCGAGGGCGCCGACGAGCGTGGTGTGTGCCGTGCGGCGGCGAACCGACTTCAAGCTGAACACAAGGGTTCCTTCCCTGAGAAATCCGGACGTGTCCACCCTGCTCGTGCGTGATCCACCGGGCCATCCGGGTAACGGGCCCGCGTGCGGTGGGGCTACCCCCACCCTCCGCGGCCGGGGGATCGGGCCTGGTCCGGGCTCAGGCCGGGCGCGGCGCGGGCGCGCCGCCGAGGAGGCGGTCCACGAGGAGTTCCGGGTAGCCGGAGGCCGGCGGGTCGATGCCGAAGATCGCCCGCAGACAGAGCGGTGCGACGAGCTGGTCGAGGATCTGATCGAGCGGCGGGGGAGTCTCACCGCGGGCGGTGGCGCGCTCGCGGATGCGCTCGATCGCGCCGATGCGGCGCTCGAACTGCCGCGCGCGTTTACCCTGGGCCGGGGCGCTCCGCGGCATCGACAGGGCGACCGCCCGGATGAGCAGGCGCCCTTCGGGCGTGCGGATGCTCGCGACGCCCGCTTCAGCGTCGAGCGCGGGTACACCGTCCTGACCTTCGACGGCCCCGGACAGCCCGGCCCCCGTCACCACCAGGGCATGGTCTTCTTCCGCTCTGACTGGCAGAGGGTCATCACCCCGGTCGTCGACTTCGCCGAAACGCTGCCGGAGGTCGACAACGACCGCATCGCGCTCCTCGGCAGCAGCATGGGCGGCGTACTCGCCCCCAGGGCGGCCGCCTTCGAGCACCGCCTCGCCGCCCTGATCGGCGTCGACGGCGTCTACGACCGCCAGATATCCGTCCGCACCATCCCCGGCGACCGCGACCAGGCCGAACGGCTCCTGCGCGCGGACTCCGCACCCGAACTCGACGCGCAATTCGAGCAGATCATGCCCCAGGACGCCACCGCCCGGTGGGCCGTCAACCACGGGATGTACGTGATGGGTGTCGACACCCCCCGCGCCTTCAGCGCCTCCTACCTCGACCACACGCTCGACGGCGGCATCGCCGAGCTGATCCAGTGCCCCACCGACGGTGATCCTCAGCTACCTCCCGTGACCCCCCGCGCCCCGGCGGCGGTCACGGCCGGGCGGCGGGCAACAGGGCCGCCGCGCACTCCTCGGTGAGGTCCTCGGCGTAGGGAGGCAGTGGCTCCTCGGCGCGCAGGTGGCGGCGGACCACGGACAACGGCAGGTCGATCAGGGCCAGGACGACGCGGTCGTGGTCCCGGGGATCCGCCGCGCCGAGGGCTTCGGTGAGGGTGCGGAGGGAGCCGAACACGCGCTGGTTTCCCAGGTCGGCGCGCTGCCCGTGTTCGTCGGCCCAGTCGGCGCGGCCGAACTCCGCGGCGCCGTAGAGGAGGAGCGAGGCTTCCTGCGCGTGGGCGCGGCTCCAGGAGACGACGTGCCGGGCGGCCGCGCGGGCGGCCGCCCGCGGGTCGGGGTCGCTGCCGAGCGCGGCGAGGTACCCCTTCTGGAAGCGCCCCACGGTACGCAGCCACACCTCGGCGAGCAGCGCCGTACGGCCGGGAAAGCGGTGGTACATGGACCCGCTCGGTGCGCCGATCGCCTGGGCGACGGCGGACATGGTCACGCCCGCCGGCCCGGCGGAGGCCGCCAGTCGGACGGCGGCGTCGAGGATCTGGTCGGTGTCGAAGCGGGGTGGTCTCGCCATGAATCAGAGAGTACCCTCCAGATTATTAGAGGATGGTCTCTAATAACCTCGAAGGGAGGACGCATGGGCGTCTACAACGTGCACGAACGCCTGCTGGCCGCCAAGGAGGGTGCCGTGGGCGCGCTCATCGACGGCCTCTCCGGCGGCGAGGCGGACCGGCTCTGGCCGCACCCGGACTGGCCCGCGATGGAGTTCGACCGTCCGCTGACGGCCGGTGCGACCGGCGGCCACGGCCCGGTCCGCTACACGGTCACCTCGTACGTGCCCGGGACCTGGGTCCGCTTCGCTTTCAGTGGGCCGCGCGGATTCCACGGCTTCCACGAGTACGCGGTGGTACCCGTCGACGAGGAACGCACCGTGCTGCGGCACACCCTCGCGATGAGGGCCGGCGGCCTGGCGCGCCTGACCTGGCCCCTGGCCTTCCGCCACCTGCACGACGCCTGCTTGGAGGACAGCCTGGACCGCGCCGAGCTCGCCTGCACGGGCACGGTGGCCCGCCCGGCCCGCTGGACGCCGTACGTACGCCTGCTCCGCGCGCTCGCGCGCTAGATCGTCCCTCTCGGATCCTGCGTCCGTGGCGGCCGGCCGTCGAACCGCACCGACGTGGCGCGCAGGTCCCGCACCGTGCGGTCGAGCAGGACCATGGAGCTGATGCCGGGCGTCGCGGACAGGCCGTCGCGCTCGACGCGCGCCAGCAGCCTCGCCAGTCCCCGCTGGTGGATGCCGAAGACGCGGGGGGAGGCGAGCCGGCGGCGGGCGTGCTGTCCGGACAGGGCCTCGTGGGGACCGACGTCGAGGACCACCATGTGCACGGGACGCCCCGACCGGTTCGCCGTACGGGCGAGCCATCGGCGCAGCCACGCCCTGCTGCCGCAGTCGTGTATGAGCACGGGACGGCCACGCCTCATCTCGGCGCGTATCAGGCCCATGTGACGCAGCCGCGCCCAGGGCCGGTACGCCTTGTAGGGGAGCCAGTCCGGCATCCGCGCCTCGAAGGCCGTACGGGTCGCGCGCGGATCGAGGACGGTGGCCGCCGGGGACCACGCGCGGAGCAGGGTGCTCTTCCCGCTGCCGGGAAGTCCGGCGACGACGACCGCCGCGTTCGCCGGGTAGGCCAGCCTCACCGCGCTGTCGGTCCGGCCCCGCAGGTCGACGACTCCGCGGGGGGCCATCTCGACGTCCCGGAGCCCTGTGGTCGGTCGGCCGGCTACGCGGCGATGGTGCAAAGTGCTCACAGGTGACAGGCCGCCCGGGGGAGAGGAAGAGGAGACTCCGAGGCTACGCGACCCGCCCGCCGGGCCGTCCGCAGGCCACCTCCCCACACGGCCGGACGGTCGTCCGACGGCGACGGTTTACAGTCGGCGGATGGAACTGCGTCAGCTGAGCTACTTCGTCACCGTCGCCGAGGAATTGCACTTCGGCCGTGCCGCTGACCGGCTGCACATCGTCCAGTCGGCGGTCAGCCAGCAAGTGCGGCGGCTGGAGAAGGAGTTGGGAGCCGCCCTCTTCGACCGCTCGCCGCGCCACGTCCGGCTCACCGGCGCGGGGGAGCGGCTGCTGCCCGAGGCGCGGGCCGTGCTCGCCGCCGCCGAGCGGGCCAGGGCCTCCGTCCGGGAACGGACCACCCTGCGCCTCGGTACCAGTACGGGCCTCGGCGCACACCTGGACCGCGTGCTCGGCGACCTGGCAGTCCTCGCCCCCGGCACCGCGGTGGAGCTGGTCTCGGCCGCGACCCGCGACCGCCTGGCGCAGGTCGCGGACGGCCGTCTCGACGCCGCGTTCATCCGTTCCCTGGAGCCCGCCCCGGGCGTGCGGATCCTGCCGCTGTGGGAAGACCCCCTGGTGGCGGCCCTCCCGGCAGGTCATCCGCTCGCCCGTGAGAAGGAACTGGCCGTCGCCGACCTGGCCGGTCTGCGGCTCTGCATCACCGCCCGCCGCAACCACCCGGCCCTGGTCGACCTGGTGGTCGGGGCCTGCCACGCGGCGGGTTTCGAGCCGCTGCCCGGCCCGGTCGGCGGCTCGCTCCAGGACACCCTCGCCACCATCGGCGCCGGCGCCGTACCCATGTGGACCGTGGTCTACGCCGCCCACGCACGCGCGCTGCACAGCCCCCGGGTCGCCTTCCGCCCATTCCGTGGCGCGGGCCTCGCCCTGCCCACCGGCCTGGCCGTCCACCGCGAGCGCCCGCCCGCCACGCTCGACGTCCTTCTGAAGGTGCTCACCGCCCTCCCGACCAGCAACGATCACGAGAGCTGATCGCTGCTGTCGCGGTCTGCTCCTTGGTCGGGCAGCCCGGATCCGATGGACTGGGGTCACGCCGGTGAGCGACCCGGAAAGACCGGGAAACCGCCGCTGACAAGGGAGTTCGGTCATGCCCATCGTCACCATTCAGCAGGGTCCCCGCGGCATCGAGCTGAAGCGCGAGCTCGTCAAGCGGGTCACGGACGCCTTCGTCGACGCGTACAAGATCCCGGCGGAGACCGTCCAGGTGTGGATCCACGAGGTCCCGGCGGACAGCTGGGGGGCGGCCGGCACGCTCATCGCCGACAAGTAGGCCGGTCGGCGCCGGGCGTCACCGAGGCGATCCGGTTCCGGCAGGCGGTGGTCCCCACCGGGCGCCGCATCGCCGCCGCCGGAGACCCGCGACCTCGCGCGGGCCGGCGGACGGCTGAGGTGTGTCAGGCGTGAGGTGTGTCAGGCGCGGAGCCGGGCCGCCGCCAGGGCGTCCTTCACCTCGCGCACCACGCGCGCCGCGTCCTCGGGGTTGTTCACCACGTCCGTGTGGTTCATGTCGATGACGAGGACTTCGCTGGCCGAGTAGTGCTTGTGCACCCAGTCGTCGTAGCCGGACCACAGCGTCCGGTAGTACTCGATGAGCGTCTCGTCCTGCTCGAACTCGCGGCCCCGCAGGCCGATGCGGTGCAGCACCGTCTCGAAGTCCGCCTTGAGGTAGAGCATGAGATCGGGTGCCTTGCGGTACGGCAGGCCGTCGATCTCGCGCATCATCTCGTTGAGCAGTCCCTCGTACACCCGCATCTCGAGGGAGCTGATCCGCCCCAGGTCGTGATTGACCTTGGCGAAGTACCAGTCCTCGTAGATGGACCGGTCCAGGACGTTGTCGCCCCGCTTGTACGCCTCCTTGATGGAGGCGAACCGCGTCTGCAGGAAGTACAGCTGAAGCAGGAAGGGGTACCGCTTCGCCTGGATCTCCTCGGGGCTCGCCGTGTAGAAGAGGGGAAGGATCGGGTTGTCTTCCACGCTCTCGTAGAAGACGTCGCTGCCCAGCTCCTTCGCCAGCAGTTCGGCCACGCTCGTCTTGCCGATGCCGATCATGCCTCCGACGCAGATCACTGGCATTCCTCACTTCTCCCTGGGGGTCTTCTACTCGTGGGCGGTCGGGCGCGCGGGTGGGCTGGGCACCCCGCACCACCGAGACGGACGACGGCGGTCAGCCGGGTCCGTCGACCGGTCGGCCCGACCGTTCCACGGTGGCCGTACACAGTGACGAGCCACCGCCCCGAGGCCGCCTTGAAGCATAAATCACGCCTCGCCCGGCTCCGGCCAGAGCGCCGGCACCCACCTCACCCGCCTCACCCGCCACTCCCGCCTCCCCCGTCTCACCGCCGGATCGGGGTGAGCCACGTCTCACCCCGGCCGTGCCACTTGTCTATGCAACGAAGTGCATAGAAAGATCGCAGCATGGCGCTCGAACACGCGATCCTCGTCTCCCTGCTGGAGAAGCCCGGCTCCGGCTATGAGCTGGCCCGGCGCTTCGACCGGTCCATCGGATACTTCTGGACCGCCACCCACCAGCAGATCTACCGCGTGCTCAAGCGCATGGCGGGCGAGGGCCTGCTGGCCGTCCGCGACGTGCCGCAACAGGGCCGTCCCGACAAGAAGGAGTACGCGGTCGCCGATCCCGGCCGCGCCGCCCTCTCCGAGTGGCTGCACGAACCGATCGAACCCGAGAGCCTCCGGCACGACCTCGCCGTGAAGATCCGCGGTGCGGCCTTCGACGACCCGGCCGCGCTGGTCCGCGAGGTCGAGCGGCACCGCCGGGTGCACGGCGAACGGCTCGCCCACTACCTCGCCGGCGAGCTGCGCGACTTCACCGGACCCGAGGCCCCGGCACCGCTCGACACCGGTCAGGAACTCCAGCACGTCGTCCTGCGCGGCGGCATCGCGTACGAGCGGATGACGATCGCCTGGCTGGACGACGTACTCGCCACGGTCCACCGCCTCGGCGCGGCACACCCCCGCGGCTGAAGCCGGCCGTCACCCCCCCTCGCACCGCGCGCACCCCTCACACCTCTCGCTCCCCTCGAATCGATTCCTCGGAAGGCGGACCTCCATGGCCGACGCCCTGCTCTTCAACCCGCGCACCTACGACCCGGCACACTTCGACCCCGAGACCCGCAGGCTGCTGCGCGCCACCGTCGACTGGTTCGAGGAGCGTGGCAAGCGCAGGCTGATCGAGGACTACCAGTCCCGCGCCTGGCTGGGGGACTTCCTGGCCTTCGCGGCCAAGGAGGGCCTGTTCGCCACCTTCCTCACCCCCGCCGCCTCCGCCGCCGACGGCAACGGCGACCAGCGCTGGGACACGGCCCGGATCGCCGCCCTCAACGAGATCTTCGGGTTCTACGGCCTCGACTACTGGTACGCCTGGCAGGTGACCATCCTCGGCCTCGGCCCGGTCTGGCAGAGCGAGAACGCCGCCGCGCGCGACCGGGCGGCCGAACTCCTCGCCCAGGGCGAGGTGTTCGCCTTCGGTCTGTCCGAGAAGACGCACGGCGCGGACATCTACTCGACCGACATGCTGCTGGAGCCCGACGGTGACGGAGGCTTCCGGGCCACCGGCTCGAAGTACTACATCGGCAACGGAAACGCCGCCGGCCTGGTCTCCGTCTTCGGCCGTCGCACCGACATCGAGGGCCCGGACGGGTACGTCTTCTTCGCGGCCGACAGCCGGCACCCGGCCTACCACCTCGTCAAGAACGTCGTCGACTCCTCGAAGTACGTCAGCGAATTCCGCCTCGAGGACTACCCGGTGGCCGCCGCGGACGTCCTGCACACCGGTCGCGCCGCGTTCGACGCCGCCCTCAACACGGTCAACGTGGGCAAGTTCAACCTCTGCACCGCCTCGATCGGCATCTGCGAGCACGCGATGTACGAGGCCGTCACCCACGCGCAGAACCGCATCCTCTACGGCCGTCCCGTCACCGCCTTCCCGCACGTGCGCCGCGAGCTGGCGGACGCGTACGTCCGTCTCGTCGGCATGAAGCTGTTCAGCGACCGCGCCGTCGACTACTTCCGCTCCGCCGGCCCCGACGACCGCCGCTACCTGCTCTTCAACCCGATGACGAAGATGAAGGTGACCACGGAGGGCGAGAAGGTCATCGACCTGATGTGGGACGTCATCGCGGCCAAGGGCTTCGAGAAGGACACCTACTTCGCCCAGGCCGCCGTCGAGATCCGCGGGCTGCCCAAGCTGGAGGGCACGGTCCACGTCAACCTCGCGCTGATCCTCAAGTTCATGCGCAACCACCTGCTGGCCCCGGCCGATTACGCGCCCGTCCCGACCCGGCGCGACGCGGCCGACGACGCGTTCCTCTTCCGGCAGGGCCCCGCCCGCGGCCTGGGATCCGTACGCTTCCACGACTGGCGCCCCGCCTACGACGCGTACGCCGCGGTGCCGAACGTCGCCCGCTTCCGCGAACAGGCCGACGCCCTCTGCGCGTTCGTGACCAC
This sequence comes from Streptomyces sp. NPDC002138, assembly GCF_040296485.1. NCBI lineage: Bacteria > Bacillati > Actinomycetota > Actinomycetes > Kitasatosporales > Streptomycetaceae > Streptomyces > Streptomyces sp. NPDC002138. The sequence goes on from NZ_JBEOXE010000021.1 coordinate 69,792, forward strand.
TGCCGCGCCCGACGAGGAGCAGAGCCGCGACCTCGACCTGCTGCTCGCCGTCGGCCAGCTGTTCGCGCTGGTCGTCCACGGCCAGCTGATCCTCGAGCAGGCGCGCCTGACGGAGCTGGACGAGGACGTGCTGGACGAGCTGTTCTCCGTCCTCGTACGGGACTTCTCGGCGCACGCGGTCGAGTTGCACGGCAAGGACTCCGCCACCGCCGAACAGCAGGACTGGGCGCTGGGCGCGGTCCGGCGTCCGGTGATCGACGCGGCGCGTTCGGCGCGGGTGTGGGAGCGCGTGGAGGCGCTGTCCGGGACGTACGAGATGGCCCCGTAAGCACGTAGCCGCAGTCGGCACCGGAGCGGGGCGGCCCCGGTCAGGGGCCGCCCCGCTCCCGGCTTTCGTCCGGCAGCGCCGTCAGGGGGACGGGGACGGGGGCGGCGGCGGGGACGGGGATGGGGGCGGGGGCGGCTTCGGCCGGGTGGTCCCGGGGAGGCAGGTGATCGCCGGGTTGTACGTCGCGAACGTCCCCGCGGGGTTCTTCTTCCAGAGCCACAGATGCAGGGCGTAGTGGATCGGCTGGCCGGGGAAGTGGCCGAGGTGCGGCCCGGTGAAGGAACGGCCGAACAGCTTGGGGCGGTCCTGGTCGGTCGTCGCGTCCTGGTCGCGGTCGTAGACGACCCATTGGACGCCGACGAGGCGTTTGCCCCCGCGCCCGTCGTCCTCGTAGAAGAGCGCGGCGGGCTTCGCCGGGTCGACGGAGTTGTCGTAGGCGTGGTTGAAGTGCGGGTAGCCGAGAGCGCCCGATCCCGCCCGGTCCTCGATGCAGTACTTGTCCGGGACGTAGCCCGCCTTCACCGCGAGGGCGTGCTGCTGGAACGGGGCGGTCGCGCGGTAGGCGGTCGCGCGGTCGGTGTCGGCCCTGCCGGTGCCGGTGCCGGCAGGGGAGGCGGAGGCGGAGGCCGGGGCGGTGACGGCCGCCAGGGCGAGGGCGGCGGCCGCCGCGAGGGCCGGGACGGGACTGCGGACCATGCGCTGACTCCTCGGTGGCGGGCTCGTAGCGAGCAGGATGTCCCCGGCCCGTCGGCCCCGCCACACGGCCGGACCGGACGGCTGACCCCCTGCCTCGAACGCACCAAGGACCGTTTCGCGAGCGGCCCCCGGGGGGAACGGTGTCCCGTCCACAGAACACCGATGTGACGCCACGGAGGACGCGGAACATGACGCAGGAGAAGGCGGTACCGGCCAGCGGCGAAACGCTGCAGGACCTCGTGTCGGCCGTGTCCCGGGGGGCGCCGGAATTCCGGGCGTGCCCCTTTCCGGCCTACGCCGCCCTGCGCGAGCAGGATCCGGTCTGCCGGCTGACGCCTCCGCACGGGGTCGAGACGTATCTCATCACCCGCTACGACGACGCCCGTGACGCCCTGTCGGACCGGCGCTTCAGCAAGAACATGCGCGGGGCCATCGACACCTACCACGCCGTCTTCGGCAGCTTCTTCGACGCGTTGGACGACAACGTCCTCTTCTCGGACCCGCCCCGCCACACCCGGCTCCGCCGCGTCCTCAGGAGCGCCTTCACCCCCCTGCGGGTGGAGGAGATGCGACCGAGGATCACGGAGATCACCGAGGGCCTCCTGAGGGAATGCCGCAAGAACAACACGGTCGACCTGATGTCCTCCCTGGCGTTCCCCCTTCCCATCGCCGTGCTGTGCGAGCTGATGGGGATCGAGGAGGCCGACCGGCCCGAGATCCTGGAACAGTTCGGGGTGGTGACGCGGTCCAGGTTCAACCCCAAGCTCAAGGCGGAACTCAAGGCGGCCGAGGCGTGGCTGCAGAAGCGGCTGGGGCAGCTCGTCTCGCACAGGCGGGCCAACCCGTCGGACTGCTTCCTCAGCGACCTCATCACCGCGGAGGAAGCCCTTGACGACGCGGATCTCGTCGCGTCGATGTGGGTGCTGTTCTTCGCCGGGCACAAGACCACGGCGTTCCAGATCGGAAACTCCGTCCTCGGCCTCCTCCTCCACCCCGATCAGCTGGAGAAGCTCCGCAGGGACCCGTCGCTGATCCCCGGCGCGGTCGAGGAATTCGTACGGTACGAGGGATCGGTGGAGACCTCGACGTTCCGGTACGCGGCCGAGGAGGCCGAGATCGGGGGAACCGTGATCCCCAAGGGCGCGCTCGTGCAGATCGCCCTTTCCTCAGCGAACCGGGACGAGGAGAAGTTCGAGTCCGCCGACGTCCTGGACGTGACGCGCGAGGGGATCCGGGGCACGCACCTGGGATTCGGGCACGGGACGCACTACTGCCTGGGGGCCCCGCTGGCGCGGCTCGAACTCGAGATCGCGCTGGGCTGCCTCCTGCGGGAGTTCCCCGAGATGGAGCTGGCAGCCGAGGAGGAGAGCGGGGGCGTCTGGCTCAAGGGCCCCGTCGCGGCGTTCCGGGGGCTCGAGCGGCTGCGGGTCGTCCTGGAACCGTCGCGACCGGCCGGCGATCTCGAAATGAGCCCGACGGTCTCCGTCAAGTAAACCCTCGGGCAAACCGTCAGGTAAGCGGTCAGGTAAGCCGTCAAGCAAACGAGACCGACGGGTGGTGGAGTGGCATGCCGAATTCCAGGAACGCCGGCGAACGCGTGCACGCGACAGGGGGTGAAGCGCCTCCCGTCCATGACCGCGGTCACGCGACGCAGCCGAAGATCGACATACACCACCACTTCTGCGCACCGGAATGGCGTGAGTGGGCCGTACAGCACGGGCTGATCGATCCGGCGCAGCTGCCCCGGTGGGCGAACCTCGGCGCCGAGGACGCGGTCCGCTTCATGGACCGCGCGGGGATCGAGACCGCCGTGCTCAAGCCCATGCTGCCGGCGCGCTACCGGTCATCGGCGCAGTTGCGCGAAGCCATCAACATCACCCTGCGCTCGATGATGAACGTGGCGCAGGCCTACCCGGCCCGGTTCTCGTTCTACGTCCCGCTCTTCCTGGACGACCTCGAGGCTTCCTCGTGGGCCGTGCGCCGCGGACTCGGCCAACTCGGCGCCGTCGGCGTGAACGTGACGGCCAACTACGGGGGCGTGTACCTGGGAGATCCCGCCTACGACCCGATCTTCGCCGAGCTGAACGAGTTCTCGGCCGTCGTGGACACCCATCCGCACCATCTGCCGGGTGGCAGGCCGGGGGCGATGACGGTCCCGGGCATCCCCAACTTCATGTGCGACTTCCTGCTGGACACCACGCGAGCCGCCGTCAACATGATCAGCAAGCGGACGCTGGACCGCTTCCCCGACATCTCCGTGATCCTGCCCCACGCCGGCGGCTTCCTGCCGTACATCGCCCCTCGTCTGCAGGCTCTCGGGCGGTTCTGTGACCCGCCGGTCGACCCGGGCGCCGTCAGCCACCATCTGCGGCGCTTCTACTACGACACGGCGGGCCCCATGGCCCCGGCCGCGACGCTCCTGGCCCACGTCCCCGCCGACCGCATCCTCTTCGGCACCGACTGGCCCGCCGCGCCCGAGGACACCGTGATGGACTTGGCGCTCCCCGCTCTGGAGGCGGACCCGGCCTTCACTCCCGAGCAACTGCGGGGGATCTACCGCGAGAACGCCCTGAGCCTGATCCCGCAGCTGGCCACGGTCTGACCTCGACGGGGCCCCGACCGGCTGCCTGACCGAACCCCGCGCCGCCATCGGGCGCGGGGTTCGGCGTGTACGGGTCCGGCGTGTACGAGTACGGGGGGCCAAGGAGCGGTTACTCCGGCCCGCCGGGCGTGGGGCCGGGGACCGCCGGGGTGGGGCGGCCGGGGAGGAAGAGGGAGCCGAAGGCCGCGCAGGCGGTGAAGAGTGCCGCGAAGAGGAAGGCGCGGCCGTAGCCGGCGGTGAGGGCCTGCACGCCGGGGCTGACGTGGCCGCCGGCGGTGTGGGAGGCGATGGCCGCGAGGATCGCGAGGCCGAGCGCGCCGCCGACCTGGCGGGAGGTGTTCACCAGGCCGGAGGCCAGTCCCGCTTCGCGCCGGTCGATGCCGGTGGTGGCCGCGGCGGTGACGGGCAGCATCGCCAGCCCCAGACCGAGGGCGCAGAGCACGAAGGGTGATGCCACGTCGGTGGTGAAGGTGCCGCCGACGGCGATGCGCGACAGCCACAGGAAGCCGAAGGTGCTGAGGGCCATACCGGTGAGCAGCAGGGGGCGCGGACCGGTGCGGCGGACCAGGTGCGTGGAGGTCCGGGCGCCGACGATGACCGCGAGGCAGCCGGGCAGGAAGCACAGGCCGGTCTTGAGGGCGCTGAAGCCGAGGACCTGCTGCGTGTACAGGGAGAGCAGGAACCACATCGCGAACATCGCGGAGCCCAGCCCGATCATGACCAGGTTGGCGATGGCCAGCGTACGGCGGCGCAGGACGGCGAGCGGGACCAGCGGGGCGGCGACCTTCGACTCGATGCCGACGAAGGCGGCCAGGAACACCGTGCCGAGGGCGAGGGCCGCCCAGACGTGGGGGGAGGCCCAGGAGGAGCTCTCCGTGGAGATGATCCCGTAGACGAGCGCGGTCAGGCCGACGGTGACCGACAGCGCGCCGGGCAGGTCCAGGCGGCTCAGGCCGCCGCGGCTGCCGTGCGCGGCGGGCGCGTAGAAGAGGGCGGCGCCGAGGATGGCGATCCCGATGGGAACGTTGACGAAGAAGACCCAGCGCCAGCCGGTGTACTCGGTCAGCAGCCCGCCGACCAGCGCGCCGGCCGCGCCGCCCACGCCGTTGACCGAGCTCCACGCGCCCATCGCGCGCGTGCGGGCGCGGGGCTCGGTGAAGGTGGTCATGATCATCGTCAGGGTGGCGGGGGCGAGGACCGCGCCCCCGATGCCCTGGACCGCTCGGGCCGCGATCAGCGTCGCGCCGTCGGAGGCGAGTCCGCAGGCGAGCGACGCGGCGGTGAAGGTGCAGAGACCGGCCAGGAAGGTGCGCCGGGCGCCGACCAGATCGGCGGCCCGGCCGCCCAGGAGCAGCAGCCCGGCGAAGCCGAGGGTGTAGGCGTTGACGATCCACTGCTGCCCGGCCGGGCTCAGGCCGAGGGAGGCCTTGATGTCCGGGAGGGCCACGTTCACGATCGAGACGTCCAGCACGACCATGAACTGGGCCGCGCAGGCGATCACCAGGATCATCGCCGTCCACGCGCCGGGGCGCGTGGACGGTCCGGGTTCGGTGCTGAGCACGGGCGGAGCACTGGGCATGGAGTTCCTCAGGGGCAGGGGAGGGATGCGGGTCGGGAACAAACCCGACCGAATATCTGCCCCCGCACAGCACCGCCGTCACAGCCGCGCGGCAACCGGGTGACCGACCGCGACCGGGTGACCGACCGCGACCGGGGAAGGGCCGTCGGCCGGAATCCCGGCCGCCGGCCCCGAGGGGCCCTGGGCACAGGGCGGTACGAGCCCGCCCGAGCCCGCCCGAGCCTGGCCCGAGGCCAGCCACTACCTGAACATGCGGCCCCTACCTGAACATGCGGTCACCGCTGGTGGCCATGCGGTGGGTGGTGCCGTGACGGTTCACCCAGTCGCGGATGAGGTTGATGGCGTTGGCGCACTGCCAGCTGTCGTCGTACTCACGCACACCGGTGAAGGCGCCGTAGCCCGCGATGATGCCGTCCACGCGCGCGTCGCCCAGCAGCTTGTCGACGTACCACGGGTCGTTGTAGGTGGTCGTCCAGGACAGGGTGGCCGCGAGCTGACCGGCGGCGCGGTCCCCGGCGCCCTTCTTCAGCTCCGCGCAGGTGTTCCAGGTGGCTTCCGTGCAGTTGCCGAACCCCTTGGTGATGTCGGAGTCGCCGTAGTCCATCGCGCGGTGACCGGCCGGGAATCCGGAACCGGACCGGTTGAAGGCGGCCTGGGCCTGATCGCGGGTCCCGGTCGTGGTGATGCCCTCCAGGCTGCCGAGCTTGCCCTCCAGGCTCTTCCAGCCCCGGCCGCCGATGTCCGGAGTGCTGCCGCCGTGGTATTCGAAGAATCCGTAGATCACCTGGATGCCGGCAGCGGTCAGCCTCTGCGCCTTGTCACGGAGTCCGGCGACGCTGCACCCCCGGTTCTCCTTCTCCCCGCAGTAGTTCGGGTCCTTGATGTCCAGCCAGACCACCGCCAGCCGGCGCCCTGCGTCGGCGTGGGCGACGATGCGGTCGATCATGCTGTCGAAGCTGGGTCCCAGCCGGTTCTCACCGGCCGAGGAGCAGTCGTGGTAGGCGCGCCATTCGTTCGGGTTCCACCACGCGCAGACGTCGATCTCGATGCCGTTGGCGCCGTGCTTGAGCGCGGCGTCCACGCCGTTCAGGGTGTCGACCCGGTGCGCGATGGCGTAGATCGCCTGGCGCTGGTCGGCCGCGGCCGCCGGTGTCGTACCGAGCGTGGTGGCGCCGAGGATCGCGCACAGCGCCGCCACCAGCGCCAGTAACATCCGCGGGCCGGAGCCCTGTCGGAGAGGAGTGGTCAAGGAAGGTGCTCCTTCGTGTCGGCGTCCTGAAGCCGGACGGTCGATCTCGCCCACCGCGTGTTGAGATGTGATGAATGGGTGATTAACGAGATACGGGCAAGGGCCATGATCGGCTGGGCCGCCCCTTCTGTGCCCCCTCGGCCGTCATCCTGGCCCGATATCACCAACCGCCCGCGCTCCTCCTCCGCTCGGCCCGAGACCGCGAAGCGCGACAAGAGCGGCGCTCACAAGGAAATCTGGAGGAACCCACCTTCCTCTGCTCCGCCGCGGCTTCCGGCCTCCGTGGTTCCGGAGAGACACCGGTGATTGGCGGGAACGGGTCATCCGGTGTGAGCGCCCGGGCCGCGTGACCGCCGAACCGCCCGGCGGCAGCCGGGACCGAACCGCGCCGTGGACTCGATCGGCCGGGACCAAGGGCGAGGATGGGCCCATGGCTGACACCTTCATCTCGCGCACCCTCGACCTCACCACCGGGGACCGGGAGGCCGTCTACGACCTGACCGCCGACTGCGCCGCATTCCTCGGGGAGGTGGCGCGGGGCCGCAGCGGGCTGCTCAACATCTTCACCCCGCACGCCACGGCCGGGCTCGCGGTCATCGAGACGGGAGCGGGCAGTGACGAGGACCTCCTCGCCGCCCTCCACTCCCTGCTGCCCGCCGACGACCGCTGGCGGCACCGCCACGGTTCCCCCGGCCATGGGCGCGACCACGTACTGCCCGCGATCGTGCCGCCCCACGCGACGCTCCCCGTGATCGACGGCGTGCTGGAACTCGGCACCTGGCAGTCCGTCACCCTGGTCGACACCAACCGGGACAACCCGCGCCGCCAGGTCCGGCTGTCGTTCCTGGCGGGCTGACCCGGCAGGGCGGCAGCGGGGATGGCGCCCGCCCGGGGCCGGCCCCCACGGCCTCCGCCGGCCGGCAGCTCACCGCGGGAGGTCTGTTCCCGCTGCCCGCCACCCTGCCCGTCACCTCGGTCGGCGTGCTCGTCCTGCTCTCACCGCCGGTCGCCGCGGTGCCCGGCGCCATCGTGCTCGGCCAGGTCTTCGGTCCGGTGCGGCTCCTGGGCTTCGTGCTCGCTCTCGCCGTGATCGTCGCGGGGACGGCTGCCCGCCCGCGGCGCCCTCACCCGCGGGCGCTCCCACGGCTGAGACCTCGCTCCGGCGTCCCGTTCGCCTCCAGATGACCACCATGCCCACGAGCAGGATCAACAGGCCCGCGGCCACGATCGCGGCCTTCGTGAGGTAGTCGAGGACGAGGTGGTGGACCAGGCCGTCCGCTTCGCCGGCCGCCGCGCCGGCCAGGGCGAGGGTTCCGGTGGCCGTCACCGCCGGGCGTCCCGTCCACGGCCGCGGGGGCGACCACGACCGGCGCCGCGCTCGGCGAGCAGCCGGGCGGTATCCCGCACGAGGGGGGTCGCGTGGCGGCGTAGGGCGTCCAGCTTGCCCTTGCGCTTGAGGGCGACCGCGACCGCGAAGACGGCCAGGGCCAGGACCACCGCGACACCGGCGATCACCGCGAAGCGGATGAGCAGCAGATCGAGGACCGTTTCCATGGTCTCTCCCGGGTCCGAAGGAAATATCACGACCGTGATAAAAAACAACGTATCACGGTCGTGATAGAAAGAGGTATGCCGAAGGTCGTGGATCCCGTCGCCCGCCGTGAGCAGGTCGTCGATGCCCTCTTCCGGATCGCGATCAGGGAGGGGCTGCAGCAGGCCTCCCTGCGCAACGTCGCCGACGAAGCCGGCTTGAACATCGGGTCGGTGCGGCACTACTTCGCCACCCACCAGGAGCTGATGATCTTCGCGATGCGGTCGATGGTCGGCCGGGTCAGCGGACGCCTGCTGCGTCACGTCGACGCGGCTCCGGACCTGCGGGCGTGCTCCCGGGAGGAGCGCCGGAAGGTGGTGGCGGCCCTGCTCGAGGAGCTTTTGCCTCTCGACGACGCGCGGCGGGCCGAGGTCACCGTATTCGTCGAATTCGCGGCGGCGGCCAGGACGACGCCCGCACTGGGCGCCCCGGCCCGGGAGGCCGCCGCCGGCACCAGGGCCCTCATCACGCGCGTCCTCACCCGGCTCGACGAGGCCGGGGACGTGCGCCCCGGTCTCGACCTGGCAACGGAGACCGTGCGGCTGTGGGCACTGCTGGACGGGCTGAGCCTCGACGCGGTGCTCCACCCGGAGCTGATGAGCGGGGCCGACTGCGTGGCGGCGCTCCGAGCCCACCTCGACGCTCTGGGACCCGCCGCGGCCGGATGACCGAGCTGCCCCAGGGCGGCGCGCACCGGCACCGCGTGCGGGCTCGCGTGCCTTCTACCGGCGGGCCGGGCCGGTATATCGCCTGGCGGCGGCGCTCCGCGTCGGGCAGGGTGCCGGGTGATGAGCGATGAATACGAGACTTACGCCCCCTTCGACTCGGTCGAGGGCCTGCTGCAACGAGGGCGCGGCCTGGGCGCCGTACGGGCACGGCAGGACCCTGAGGGCGCCGCGCCCTTCGTGTACGACGGGATCCGGCGGGACTGGCGGTGGGACGGCTGCGACGAGCGTGCCCGCTACCTCGCCGGGCTGGTCCGGGACCTGGGACTGTCGCCGACTCCGGTCGTCGAGCTGCTGGACGGGGACGACGGGCAGTTCGAACGGGCCGCCGCTGTACTGGAGTTGCTCGCCCTCGGCGGTTGTGACGAGGCGCGGGAGGCCCTCCGCGCCCACGTCCGGGAGGGGGCGCACTGGATCCACGTACTGGAATCGGTCTCCGACCTCTGGCCCGCGGAGTGGTGGGAGGACCTGGGCGAGGTCGCGCGGGCACGGATCGGCGGTGAGCCGGAGCCGCCCTGGTTCACCGAGCCGTGGACCCGCTTCGGGATCGAGGTCCAGCGGTGCGACCCGGGACCGGCATATGAGGATCTGACCGGCCTGTCGGACGGCGAGCTGCTCGATCTACTCGCCGGAGTACGGCCCGGAGCCGGCAGCAGGGTCGCCGCCCTGCGCGAACTCTCCCTCCGGGAGCCGGTCGAGGGGCTGATCCCGCTCGTTCCCTCCCTTGTCACCGGGGACGGCGGCCGCCCCCTGCCCCTGCTCGGACGGGCTGTCGGCCACCTGGGTCCGCTGGCCGTTCCGGCCGCCCGGCGCTGGGTGAACGACGAGCGGGAGTGGCTGGCCCGGCTCGGCTCGGACATCCTCGCCGATCACCTCGGCCCCGAGGTGATACCGGTCCTCGTGGCCGAACTCGCCGACCAGTGGCGGGCCCGCGCCTGGTGCGGCCCGCACGCCACGGCGCGGCGGTTGGCCCGCTTCGGACCGGCGGCCGCCGCGGCGGTGGCGGACCTGCGACGCTTCTGGCTGCGCACCCCGCACTCCTACGAGCGAACCGACTACCTGAAGGCACTGGCCGCCATCGACCCGGAAGGCGTGGCCCGCGCCCACACCGAGTCCCTCTGGGACTGCGAGGAGGAAGCGCGCCTCCTGGGCATGGCCCATGCGCCGGACGGGCCCGAAACCCTGGAGCGGATCACGGCACTGCGCGAAGACCCCATGGAGGCACCTGACGTACGACAGGCCGCCGCAGCACGGCTGGTGGCCGCCGCGGCCACTCGGATCCCTTCCACGGCGCCCGACGAGCCCAGCTGTTGAGCCGCGCCGCGCCATGCCGCCGGGAGCGGAGCGGCACGACGCGTACCCGAGCAGCGTGCGTCCTCCTCGTCTGAGCGCCCGTCAGCAGGGCCCGGGAGCCGGTCGGTGGTCGGCGGTGACGTGCTCGTCGTGCCACTGCGGCGCCGAGACGGTGCCGTCCCGCCAGTCCCGGCGGAGAATGGCATATCCGACCGCGTCATGGACCGTGCCTCCCGCCCCGGGCCAGGCGTCGCGGTAGTGGGCCTCTTTGGCGTAGCCGCACCGCTCGAAGGTCCGCCGCATCGCGGCATTGTCCTGGCGAGTGGTGCCTTCGATCCGTCGGACCCGCGGGAACTCCTCGAACACGTACGTGGTGATCCAGCGCAAGGCCTGACTGCCGAGGCCCTTGCCCCGGTCGCGGGAACGGATGCGCAGGTCGAACAGCGGGGTGTCGTCGCCCAGGTCCATCAGGCGAACCAGCCCCACGGAGCGCTCGCCCGCGACGATCCAGAAGGTCCGGCTCTCCTCGCCCTCGTACCTGCCCTCGGAGATCCATCGCTGGACCTGATCGCGTTCCAGGACGTCCGAGCTGTGGAAGGGCCACGTTTCAGCGGTCAAAAAGTCGACTAGGGCATCGCCTTCGGCAGGGACGAAGCGACGGCATGTGATCTCCATTGGCCCACTCTACGGAGCAGCCGCCCGCGGCCGGGTCGGTATACGCGGTGGTGCGGGCCATGCTCAGCGATCCGCGTCGGCCGAGTCGGGCCGCAGGCGCATGGAACGGGCGGCGCCGGACACACGTATGCCAACTGGCCTGCAGACAAAAGCAGTCGGGCCGCACATCCCTACGCCCACGGAGGAAGTGACACCTCATGCCGCTGACTTTCCGCAAGAGCTTCAGGATCCTGCCCGGCGTCCGGCTCAACATCAACCGCAAGTCATGGTCGATCACCACCGGTGGCAAGCACGGCCCCCGTCGCACCCACAGCAGTACGGGACGCCGCACCACCTCGGTGGACCTGCCCGGTCCCTTCGGCTGGCGCAAGACCAGCCGCGGCTGATCGGAGAGCTGCGCGCGGCGACCGGGCCGCCCCCGCCGGACAGGCTCCGGACAGGCTGGGGACGGCCCGGCTAGCCGAGCTGGTGGCCCGCGGCATCGCCGCCCGGGTCGTCGGCCAGTACCACCGCGACTTTGATCCGCTTGCCGACCGGCTCGCGGTGCACCTCGAGGCTCCGGCAGAGCGCCATGACGATCTCGAGCCCGTGCCGGCCCACCCGTTCAGGGTCAGGGGCCATGGGGGTCGGCAGGACCGGAGCGCTGTCCCACACCGTCACCTCGACGGCTCCGCCGCTCAGTTCGAGCGTCAGCAGATAGGGACCTGGAGCGTACGTACGGGCATTGGTCACCAGCTCGCTGACCACGAGTTCGACGACGTCCCGCGCAGGCTCGGACACCGGTAACCCGTGCGCGGCCTGCACATGGGACAGGAACGACCGCGCCAGAGCGCGGGCTTGGGCGATCTCGTCACTGCTCTCGAATGCGGCGGACACCGCGACGGGCTGGTCGAACAGGAAGTGCCGACCGTTACCGGCGTCCGCCTGTCCCATGCTTCCCGCCTCGGCTCGCGTACCCAGCTGGTCGGATCCGCCTACCCGGTCCGGCGTGAAGCATGCGGTGCGGATCGTCCGCGAAGCCGCGGCGGCGCCTACGAACTGCCCGGCAGGCCGGGCCGTGACTCCCCGGCAGCGGCAGCGGCAGCGTCAACTCCAGCGGCAGTCGCGGGGGCAGCCGCATAGCAGCGCACGGTGACCGTCTGCCCCGGGTCCCACCGCTGCTCGACCGTGGCCAGCAGCTCCCAGCCCAGACGTTCGTAGAGAGCGGCTGCCGATGTGTCGGAGGCGACGACGTCGAGCACGGGATGCAGGTCGCGTTCCCGCGCGGCACGCGTGACGTGATCCATCAACAACGCGCCGATCCCCTGGCCTCGGGCGGTCGGAGCGACGAACAGACGGTTGACCACGGCGGCCGCCGCACTGCTCTCCCCCTCGCGCCTGCTCCACAGGGCCGCCGCCGCGTCGTCCGCCGCACCGTGGGACAGGCCGATGTGCCCCACGATCCGCCCGTCGACTTCCACCACCCAGGCGCCGAACAGCGACGGTGGGGTCAGCCAATCACCGGGGGAGTCGGGCCAGTTCATCGGGTAGCCGTCCCGCGCATGGACTGCAGCGAGTACCCGGACGCACTCGTCGAGGTCGGAGTCGGTTCGCGGCCGAACACGGCGCGTCGGGCCGGGGGTCGGCTGTTGCCGGCGGCGGCTCGGGGCCAGGTGGACCAGGTGGGCCAGCAGTAGTTCGGTGAGGCGCGCGGGTGTGCGCAGCGGCAGATAGTGGTCGGCTCCGGACACCAACTCGCGTCGGGCATCCGGGATATCGGCGACGAGCCGGTCGGCGATGACCGCGATCTCGGGATGGTCGTGATCGCCATGGATGACGAGGGTCGCCGCGGAGACCTGCTCGAGGACGGCAGCCGCGTCGCGGTCCAGATCCGCGAAGTGCCCTTCGCTCACGATGCGCCGCTGCGCGTTGTCCTCGATCATCGACCTGATCAGCTCCCCGCCCGGGGCGGTGTCGCCGAGGGGTGCCCAGATGGACAGCTCCAGCTCGGCCAGCCGTGCGGCATCCCGGTCGCGGCGGGCCGCGGAGTACGCCGCTGAGTCAGGATCCCGGGGCCAGTCATGTCCGCTGACCGAGGCGGCGACCAGCACCAGGGCAGTGACCCGCCCGGGGTGGGCGAGGGTGAAGTCGAGCGCCGTCTCCCCGCCCATGCTCAGCCCGACCAGCGCGGCTTGATCGAGCCCGAAGTGGTCCAGGACGGCGAGGAGATCCTCCACGTCGTCGAACGGAGCCTCCGGTGACGTGGAGCGGCCCAGGCCGCGGGCGTCGAAGCGAACCACGCTGTGGTGAAGGGCCAGCTCGGGGACGACGTGGTCCCACAGGCGCGCGTCCATCCCGGCGCCGTGCAGCAGGACCACCGGGCTTCCCGCTCCGCGGTGTTCGGCCCACAGCCGACCGTCACTGGAGACCGGAACGCCATGTACGTCGGGGCCCTGCGCGCGAGCCGGTTCATCGGTCCTCTGCCTCATCAGGCGATCATCCCAGAGGGTCCGGTCAGGGTTCCGCCCCGGCCCGTACGGGTCGCCCGGCCCTGGCCGGGCGACTGCGCACCGTCTGAACCGGATCTTCGATCCGTCAGTACACGAGCTTGTACGTCACGTCCTTCGTCGGGTGCGGGCCCGGCACGGTGTCGGTGTAGACGAGCCTGATCATGGTGAACCGACGGACGTCGGGGTGCTGGGGCCAGGCCTGCGGATCGCTCAGCGTCACCGTTACCGGGTAGGCGCGGAAGCGGCCGGCGGCGCAGTAGGGACGGCAGTCGTTCACCATGTCGGTGCCGGTGGCCGTCGCGGTCCTCGACCCCCAGGAGTTCCACCGGAGCTCGACGAGGCGGTTGTTTCCGTCGCCACAGGCCAGGAGGTACTCCTGGGGACGCATCTGGGCCTGCGAGAAGCAGTCGACGACCACGACCGGATCCCGTGGATCCCGTGGATGCAGCGTCCGGGCCGATGTCGTCGTACCACCGGTGTGCGCGGCGGCCGGGGTCACCGCGGCCGGGATCACGGCGGCAGCCATGGCCGCCGCCGTACACAGCAAGGTGGTCATCCGTACCCTGCACCGGGATGCACGCGCGGGACGGCCGACTGCTGAATCGTTCACGACGGGCCTTCCTCGCCACTCTGCCTGCCGCGACACTGCGGCCACCCCAGCTTCCCCCATCGATGGGGACCTCGCACCCGCTGGGAACACGCCGCTGACGCTGTTGACCCGTCCCGGCGGGAGCGTCAGCGGGGCCTGCTGCCGCCCGCGCAAATGTTCACGCTAACATCGTTGGATAGACTGGGGGAGAAGAGTCTCGGAGCGGCGTCGATACCATCACGAGGGGCCACGCCCCGCCCGCTGTCAGAGCCCGGTTCGGAGGTCCGGTTCACATGCCGCGCGAAGTCGGAACAAGAGCGTCACGAGCCCGCCCGCTTCGGCAGTCGCCGTCCATGGCCGATGTCGCCGCCATGGCGGGGGTCTCCTCGCAGACCGTGTCCCGCGTGGCCAACAACCGGGAGAACGTCGACGCGTCCACGCGCGAGCGGGTGCTGGCCGCGATGAAGATGCTGGGGTACCGGCCCAATACCGCGGCGCGGGCGCTGGTCAGCGGCAGGTTCGGGACGCTGGGCGTGATCAGTTTCGACATCAGCGCGTACGGGAACGCCAGGACCTTCGCGGCGATCTCCGACGCCGCCCGCGAAGCCGACCTGTTCGTGAACTTCATGGGCGCGCGGGCACAGACCGGAGCCGCCGTCCGTCAGGCGTTCCAGCAGCTGATGGTCCAGTCGGTGGACGGCATCATCCTGATCGAGTCGCAGATCCTCGACACCCCCGAACTGCGGCTGCCGTCCGCCGTCCCCGTGGTCTTCGCGGACGGAGACACCGGCCACCGTTACGCGAACGTCGACATCGACCAGGCCGAGGGCACCCGTAGCGCCGTCGGGCACCTGCTGGGGCTCGGACACCGGACGGTGTGGCACGTGGCGGGTCCGCGCGATTCCTACGCCGCGCGACGACGGGCCGAGGCGTGGCACCGCTCGCTCAAGGACGCCGGAGCGCTCCCCCCGCCCCTGCTGTACGGGGACTGGTCCGCCGCATCGGGGTACGAGGCCGGGCGCGCGCTGGCCGCACGCCCCGAAGTGACGGCGATCTTCGCCGCGAACGACCAGATGGCCCTGGGCGTGATGCGGGCGCTGGGCGAGGCGGGGCGGCGGGTGCCTGACGACGTGAGCGTGATCGGCTTCGACGACATCCCGGAGGCCGCGTTCTTCCCCGCGCCCCTCACGACGGTCCGGCAGGACTTCGACGCCGTGGGGCGGCACTGCGTCACGCTGCTGCTCGAACAGATCGGCGGGACGGACACCACGCGGCAGGCGTCCGTGGCACCGCTGCTGGTGGTGCGCGAGAGTACGGCGCCCCCAGCGGCCTGACGGCCCGCCCGACCCCTCAGGCGTTGAGCAGGTCGGCCGCGGCTGACTCGCCAGAGGGCAACAAGAGTAAACATTTTCCCAATGACTGTGGAGCGCCCTGGCGCCGGGCGTGGCGGCCCGCCACGCTGTCGCCCCGCTCGCCGGACCGGCCGCTCGCTCGCTCGGCGGAGCGGCCCCAAGCGTCCTGCTTCGGCGAAGAAAACCCCAGCTCACATGCCTTTCTAGGGGCTGTCGGGGGGAGCGGGGCGGTCGAGCCGCGGTCCGGCCTGTCCGAGGGGGGAAGGTCACAGGGGTGCATCGATCGGAAACCTCCGGTTCACTCTGTTGACTTATGAGTGAATCAGCGCTTTTCTCTGTGGCATCAAGTGCGAAACAGGCCGACTGTGACGGAACTTCAGATGCGGACCGTCAGCCGAATCGCCCACCCACCCGCCTGCCTGCCCACCCGCTCGCCTGCCCACCCGCCCGGCCGAGGGCGGCTACGTGGCGAAGGCCGGGCCGTGCTCCCTCGCTCGCGCACCTCATCGGTCGCCCCGTGCGACCCGTCAAGCAAAGGGAATGACATGCTCACTCACCACAACCGTCGACCGGTGGCGGCCGCGGCTCTGGGCCTGGCCGCGATGCTCGTCCTTTCCGCGTGCTCCAGCGGCCAGGAGACGACGACCGGGTCTCCGCAGGTGGACAAGGTCGACGGAAAGATCACCCTGACCTATCTGCAGAAGCAGGGTGACCAGGAGTACTTCATCGGCGAGGCCGCCGGAGCCAAGGCGAAGGCGGCCGAGCTCGGCGTCGACCTCAAGGTGGTGAACCTGGGCAACGACGCCAACAAGACCGTGAGCGAGGCCCAGGCGGCCATCTCGCAGAAGAGCAACGGCCTGATCGTCGTCGTTCCCGACCCGGCCGTGGGCCCGCAGGTGGTCCAGCTGGCGAAGAGCGCCAAGGTGGCCCTGCTGACTTCGGACGACCAGATATGCAGCACCGGCCCGAACCCGTCGTCCTGTGGCGCTGACGCCCTCGTGCCGCGCATCGGCTTCAGCGGTGCCCAGATGGGCGGCGAGGTCGGCAAGCGCGCCGGCGAGGAATTCAAGAAGTCCGGCTGGAACCCGGCCGAGACCCGCACGCTCTCGGCGTGGAAGCAGGACGTCACCGTCTGCACCGACCGGGTCAGCGCCTCGAAGAAGGCCTTCACGGAGACCTCGGGCGCGACGGTGCAGAACATCGACGTCGCCACGGACAACACCCCGACAGGCGCACAGGACAAGATCGCCGCCACGCTCACGGCCAACCCCTCGGTGAAGCACTGGGTGGTGTGGGGCTGCAACGACGAGAACGTCCAGGGCGGTGTCACCTCCCTGGAGAACGCGGGCTTCACGCCGGACAACGTGATCGGCGTGGGTCTCGGCGCCTACCTGGCCTGCAAGAACTGGAGTTCGGGCAAGCCGTCCGGCATGAAGGCGGCGCTCTTCATCAACGGCAAGGACGTCGGCGCGCTGGCCGTGCAGACGATGTACGACAAGCTGAAGGACGGCAAGGAGTTCCCCAAGGAGGCCTTCGCCCCGACCAAGATGGTCGACGCCTCCACCTGGAAGGACGCCGGCGTCACCTGCGGCTGAGCCCCACCCCGCTCCCGCCGGGTGCGGCCGCCACCGCGACGGCCGCACCCGCCTCGACCACAGCCGGCCGGCGGTGTCGCCCGGTCGGCGCACGGAACCTCAGCTTGCGAGGCCCACATGACCACAGCCGAGACAGGACCGCCGGCTTCCCGTGGCTCCGCCCAGGACCCCGGCGAAGACATTTCCGTCGAGAACATCACCAAGCGCTTCGGTGCGGTACAAGCACTGAGCGGCGTCACCCTCACCTTCCCCAGGGGCCAGGTGACCGCGCTCATGGGGGAGAACGGCGCGGGCAAGTCGACCCTCCTGAAGATCCTGACGGGTGACCACCAGCCCACCGAGGGAACCGTCCTGTGGGCCGGGCGCCCGCTCCCGCTGTCCTCACCGCACCAGGCGCGCCAGGCCGGCATCCGGATCATTCCTCAGGAACCCGAGATCATCCCGCACGTCTCCGTCGCCGAGAACGTGTACGCGGGGTCCCTGCCGCACCGCGCCGGGCGCCGCCTCGACCGCACCGAGCTGCGCCGTCGCATCACCGCCGACCTGGCCCGGCTCGGCTTCGAGAAGGTCATCCACCCCGACCAGCTCGGATCCGAACTCACCCCGGCGCAGCGCCAGTTGGTGGAAATCCTGCGTGCGCTCACCGGCGAGGCCAAGGTCATCGCCTTCGACGAGCCCACCTCCTCCCTCTCCGAGAACGAGGTGGAAGCACTCTTCGGCCTGATCAGCCGGCTCCGCGACCAGGGCATCGCCGTCATCTACGTCTCCCACCGCATGAAGGAGATCTTCCGGCTCGCCGACCGCATCGCCGTCCTGCGCGACGGAGCGGTCGCCGGCGTGCTCGACGCCGCTCACACGGACGAGGGCGAGGTCGTCCGGCTGATGGTCGGCCGGGACCTGTCCACCCTGTTCGTACGTCAGGACGTCGCCCGGGAGGACGTGGTCCTGCGCTTGGAGGACGTCACGACGGACGACGTACGCGACATCAGCCTCCACGTGCGCGCCGGAGAGGTGGTCGCCCTGGCCGGCCTCATGGGCGCCGGCCGGTCCGAGCTGGCCCTGGCCCTGGCGGGCGACCGGCCGATCCGCTCGGGACGGGTGTCGGTGAACGGCCGCCCGCTGCGCCTGCGCAGCCCGAAGGACGCGATCCGGGCGAGCATCGGACTGGCCCCCGAGGAGCGCAAGGCGCAGGCGCTGTTCCTCCACCGCTCCATCCGGGACAACACCTCGCTCGTGAGCCTGGACCGGCTGCGCCGGTGGCGCTTCGTCCGCAGCGGGGAGGAGAAGGCGGTGGCACAGGACTTCTCGGACCGGTTGCGTGTGCGCGCCCCCTCGATCGAGCACGAGGTGCGCAAACTGTCGGGCGGCAACCAGCAGAAGGTCGTCCTGGCCCGATGGCTGTTGCGCAAGCCCAAGGTCCTCATCCTCGACGAACCCACGCGCGGCATCGACATCGGTGCCAAGGCGGAGATCTACCGCATCATCGCGGACCTCGCCCGCGAGGGCGTCGCCCTGCTGGTCATCTCCTCCGAACTGCCCGAGGTCCTCGGCCTCGCCGACCGGGTCGTCGTCATGCAGAACGGCCGCGTCACCGGCGAGCTCAGCCGCGCGCGGGCCACCGAGGAAGCCATCCTCAACCTCGCCATGGCCGACGACCTCGCGCCCGTGGCATCCGACCGCCCGCTGACAGACTCCGCCGATGGAGACGCTCGATGACCACCACCCAGACACCGACGACGACCGATGACGCCCCCGTGCCGGTGCGCCGCCCGACGACATCCGTGCTCTCCTCGCTGGGTGGTCAAAACCTCAGCCTCATGGGCGCCCTCGTCGTGGTGCTGGCACTGTTCGGCACGCTGAACGACAACTTCCTCAGCCTCGCCAACATCCAGGTCATCGGCGAGGCCGCGACCATCACCGGCCTGCTCGCCGTCGTCCAGACGGTCGTCATCATCTGCGGCGGCCTCGACATCTCCGTCGGTTCCCAGGCCGGCCTGGCCTCGGTCGTGAGCGCCATGGTGTTCACCTCCGCCGGCTCCAACCCCTGTCTCGGCATCCTCGCCGCGATCGGCGTCGGCATCCTCGTGGGCGTGCTGAACGGCCTCGTCATCGTCTACGGGCGGGTCAATCCCACCATCGCGACCCTCGCGGGGCTGGCCGCCTACAAGGGCGTGGCCCAGCTCGTCTCCGGTGGCCGGGCCCAGGGGTACGTCCTCAACGACCCCTTCTTCATCTTCCTCGGCCGGGGCAAGATCGCCGGTGTCCCCGCGATGATCTGGATCCTCGTGATCGTCGCGCTCGCCGTGCACGTCCTGCTCAAGTACACCGACATCGGCCGCAATCTCTACGCCATCGGAGGCAACGACACCGCCGCCCGGCTGGCAGGCATCAACATCAACAAGTATCTGGTGGCCGTCTACGCCCTCATCGGCGTCGTCGCGGCCGTCGCGGGCATCCTGCTGACCGCCCGGACCGGCTCCGGGCAGCCCGTCTCCGGCAGCGAGGGCCTCGAACTGAAGGCCATCACCGCGGCGGCGCTCGGCGGCTGCGCCCTCAAGGGCGGCAAGGGCGGCATCGGCGGCACCCTCTTGGCCGTCGCCCTCCTCGGCGCCCTGGAGAACGGACTCACCGTCCAGGGCATCAACACCTTCTGGCAGAACGTCGCCCAGGGCGCCCTCCTCGTCGCGGCCGTCGTCATCCAGCAGCGCCGCAGCGGCGAACGCGCCGTTGGACTGCCGCACTGACACGCGCGTACGACGACGACGCGCCCCAGGGCGCAGGGCCGGGTGAACAGCCCGGCCGGTCCTCAGCGTTTTGTGTCAAGGTGGGTGCGGGTACAAACAATTTCCAGCATCGAGCATGCGTGGGAGAAACACCGGGTGGAATCGTGACGGAGTCGACACCGCTGGCGGCCCAACGAAGGGAACTGATCCTCGACACCGTGCGCCGCGAAGGCGCGGTGCGCGTCGCCGTGCTCGTGGAGCAGCTCAAGGTCTCCGACATGACCATTCGCCGCGATCTGGACGTGCTGGCCAAGGCCGGAGCCGTCGAGAAGGTCCACGGCGGAGCGGTGAGCACCTCCGGCACCACCGGCGACGAGCCGGGCTTCGAAACCAAGTTCGCCCTCGAGGCGACGGCCAAGGCGGCGGTGGCCGGTGCCGCGGCCGAACTGGTGAAGCCGGGCAGCGTCGTCGCGATCGCGGGAGGAACGACGACGTACGCCGTCGCGCACCGGCTGCGCGACATCGCGGGGCTGACCGTGGTGACCAATTCCCTCCCCGTGGCGGAGCTGCTCCGCCGGCCCGGGAGGGAGGAGGGGGCCGCCGGTCCCACCCTGCTGGTCACGGGTGGCGCGCCCACCAAGTCGGCGTCGCTGGTCGGGCCGTTGGCGGATCAGGCGATCCGGTCCCTGCAGGTGGACCTGCTGATCGTCGGCGCGCACGGCGTTTCCGAACGGGCCGGCGCGACCAGCCCCAACCTCGCGGAAGCGGAGACCAACCGGGCCCTGATGTCCGCGGCGACGCGGGTGGCCGTCGTGGCCGATCACAGCAAGTGGGGCGTCGTCGGGCTGAGCCGGTTCGCCGGACTGTCGGACATCGACTATTTCGTCTCCGACGACGGTCTCGGCGCGCAGGCGCGCGCGATCCTCGAAGAGAAGGTGGGCCGCCTGATCCTGGCGGACACACGGGTGCCGTAAACGATTTCCGTACGACCTGCGGCACCGCTGCCCCCTTCGGCACGGCACGGCCGTGTGCGTTGACTTCCGTTGATTCTTGTTTACTCTTGTCGATATGTGACTCCCGGAGTCGCCGAACATTCGAGAGACAGGCACGTTCCGTGAAGACAACCACGACGAAGCTCGCGGACGGCCGCGAGCTGATCTACTACGACCTGGACGACGGCGTCGAGCGGGACGCGGTCGACCGGCGTCCGCTGGCGCCCGTGGAGAGCCGGCCGGAACTGCGCCTGGACCCCGCCACCGGCGACTGGGTGACGATCGCCTCGCACCGACAGGGACGCATCCACCTCCCGCCGACCGACGCGTGCCCCCTGTGCCCCTCCGGGGACGGGCACCACAGCGAGATCCCCGCCGCGGACTACGACGTGGCCGTGTTCGAGAACCGCTTCCCCTCCCTGGCCGGGCCCGTCGGCCGCTGCGAAGTCGTGTGCTTCACCTCCGAGCACGGAGCGAGCTTCGCCGACCTGACCGAGGACCGGGCGCGCCTGGTCCTCGACGCCTGGACGGACCGCACCGAGCGGCTGATGGCGCTGCCCGGCGTCGAGCAGGTCTACTGCTTCGAGAACCGGGGCGCCGACATCGGCGTCACCCTCGCCCACCCGCACGGCCAGATCTACGCCTTCCCCTTCGTCGCGCCGCGCACCGCCAAAATGGTCGCCGCGGCCGCCTCGCACCGGGACGTCACCGGCGGGAACCTCTTCGAGGACCTGCTGGCGCAGGCCCGCGCGGCCGCCTCGCGCGTCGTCCTCGCCGGTGAACACTGGACCGCGTTCGTGCCGTACGCCGCCCGCTGGCCCTACGAGGTCCACCTCTACCCCCACCGCCGGGTCCCCGACCTCACCCGCCTCACGGAGGCGGAACGCGCGGAGTTCCCCGGCATGTACCTGGAACTGCTGCGCCGGTTCGACCGCCTGTTCCTCGGTGAAGGGGCCACCACGCCGGCGCCCCCCACCCCGTACATCTCCGCCTGGCACCAGGCGCCGAAGTCCGTCGGCGCGGAACTGGCCCTGCACCTGGAGCTGTTCACCGTCCGGCGAACGGCCGACAAGCTCAAGTACCTAGCCGGGGTGGAATCGGGCATGGACTCCTTCGTCAACGACGTGGTGCCGGAAGCGGCGGCCGAGCGGCTGCGGGAGGTCGCGTCATGAACGCCGTCGACGCCCCGGACAACGCCCAAGGCCGCTCGGTCCGCCCCGTGGAAGAGGTCTTCCGGCGCGTCTTCGGCGCGCACCCGGAAGGGGTCTGGGCAGCGCCCGGCCGGGTCAACCTGATCGGCGAACACACCGACTACAACGACGGGTTCGCCCTGCCCATCGCCATCCCGCAGCACACCCTGGTCGCGGCGAAGCGGCGCCGGGACGGACGGCTGAGACTGCACAGCGAGCAGGGTGAGGGCCCGGTCATCGACCTCGCCGTCGCCGACCTGGTGCCCGGAGCCGTCACCACGTGGGGCGCGTACCCGGCCGGAGTCGTCTGGGCGCTGCGCGAGGCCGGGTACGAGACCGGGGGCGCCGACCTCCACATCGACAGTACGGTGCCGACCGGAGCCGGACTGTCGTCCTCGGCCGCACTCGAATGCGCGGTCGCCTTCGCCTACGACGACCTCTACGGGCTCGGCCTCACGCCCGCCGCACTCGCCCTGATCGCCCAGCGCGCGGAGAACGGCTTCGTGGGCGTCCCGTGCGGGGTGATGGACCAAATGGCCTCCGCCTGCTGCGCCGAGGGGCAGGCCCTGCACCTGGACATCCGGGCCGGCGCTCACGAGCACGTGCCGTTCGCCCCGGGCGCGGAGGGGCTGCGCCTGCTGGTCGTCGACACCCGGGTCAAACACGACCTCGGGGACGGCGCGTACGCCGCGTTGCGGGCGGGGTGCGAGCGGGCCGCGCGCCTGCTCGGCCTGGCGGCGCTGCGGGACCTCGCGCCGGAGGACCTGCCCCGGGCCGGGCGGCTGCTTCCCGCGTCCCTGGTGCCGCTGGTCCGGCACGTGGTGACCGAGAACGCCCGCGTCACCGAGGCGGTTTCGCACCTCCGGGCGGGGCGCGTCGCGGCGCTGGGTCCGATCATCTCGGCGGGCCACGCGTCACTGCGTGACGACTACGCGATCTCGTGCGCCGAGACCGACCTCGTGGTGGACACGGCCCTCGAGCACGGCGCCCTGGGAGCACGGATGACCGGTGGCGGCTTCGGCGGATCGGTCATCGTGCTGGTCGCCGAGGAGCGGGCGAGCGCCGTGGGAACCGCCGTCACCGGAGCCTTCCGGACGGCCGGGTACCAGGAACCCCACCTGTTCGAGGTCTCACCGGCGCCCGGTGCCCGGCGCATCGCATGAGAACCACCACGGGGGCCGGGGGCCGGCGACGTAGACTGTTCGTTCGTGAGGGTCGCCGGGTGTTTTTCACGTCGGACCCGGTCGGCGGAGAAGCGGGGACGAGATCGTGACGGACGTAGCGCGCCTTGCACCCCAGCGGAGGGCGCTGATCCTCGACATCGTGCGCCGCGACGGCGCGGTGCGCGTCGCCGAGCTCGTGGAACAACTGGGTGTCTCGGACATGACCATCCGCCGGGACCTGGACGTACTGGCCGGCCGAGGCTCCCTGGCGAAGGTGCACGGCGGTGCGATCCGAGCCTCCGCCACCACCGGGGAGGAACCGGCCTTCGAAACCAAGGCCGGCCTGGAATCGCGGGCCAAGGCGGCGGTCGCCGAGGCCGCGGCGGCCCTCGTGAAGCCCGGCAGCGTCGTGGCCATCTCCGGCGGGACGACCTCCTACGCGGTGGCGAGTCGGCTCCGGCACGTCGAGGGCCTGACCGTGGTGACGAACTCGCTGCCGGTCGCGGAGTTGCTGCGGCCGACGGGGGCGGAGGCCGCCTCGGCCGGCCGTACGGTGCTCCTCACCGGCGGCACCCCCACGAAGTCCGCCTCGCTGGTCGGTCCGCTGGCGGACCAGTCGATCCGCTCGCTCCAGGTGGACCTGCTCGTCATCGGCGCCCATGGCGTTTCCGAACGCGCCGGTGCGACGACCCCGAACCTCGCGGAAGCCCAGACCAACCGCGCGCTGATCGAATCCGCCACCCGGGTGGCCGTGGTCGCGGACCACACCAAGTGGGGCGTGGTGGGCCTCAGCCGGTTCATCACCCTGTCGGAGATCGACTACTTCGTGTCGGACGACGGGCTGGACGCCCAGGCCCGCTCGGTCCTCGGTGACACGGTGGGCCGACTGATCCTGGGCTCCACCCCACCGTAGCCCGGCCACCGCGCCGCCGTGGGGCTTGCCATCCTCATGATGTTTACGTAAACATAACGGCATGCCCTTGCGTACCCCGCGTACGCCCTCTTCAGTCGAGGAGCACGACCGCATGCCTCTTCTCCAGACCGATGACGAAGGCTTCCGGCTCGACGGCGAGCCCTTCCGCATCCTCTCCGGCGGGCTCCACTACTTCCGTGTCCACCCCGACCAGTGGGCGGACAGGCTGCGCAAGGCCCGCCTCATGGGGCTCAACACGGTGGAGACCTACGTACCGTGGAACCTCCACCAGCCCCGGCCGGGCGAGTTCCGCATGGACGGCGGCCTCGACCTGCCCGCGTTCCTCGACCTCGCCGCCGCCGAGGGGCTGTACGTACTCCTGCGCCCGGGCCCCTACATCTGCGCCGAATGGGAGGGCGGCGGCCTTCCGTCGTGGCTGCTGGCCGAGCCCGACATCCGGCTGCGCAGCCGCGACCCCCGCTTCCTCGCCGCGGTCGACGACTACTTCGCCCGGCTCCTGCCACCGCTGCGCAGCCGGCTCGCCAGCCGGGGCGGGCCCGTTCTCGCGGTGCAGGTGGAGAACGAGTACGGGGCGTACGGAGACGACACGGCCTACCTGGAGCACCTGGCCGCCTCGCTCCGCCGCTGCGGCGCCGACGTGCCCCTGTTCACCTGCGACCAGCCCGACGACCTGGAACGCGGCGCCCTGCCGGGCGTCCTCGCGACCGCCAACTTCGGCAGCGGGTCCGCGCGGAACCTCGCCGCCCTCCGGGCCGTCCGGCCGTCCGGGCCGCTGCTCTGCACGGAGTTCTGGATCGGCTGGTTCGACCGCTGGGGCGGCCACCACGTGGTCCGCGACGCGCAGCAGGCGGCGCGGGAGCTGGACGAACTCCTGGCGACCGGCGCGTCCGTCAACTTCTACATGTTCCACGGGGGCACGAACTTCGGCTTCACGAACGGCGCCAACGACAAGCACACCTACCGGCCGACCGTCACCTCGTACGACTACGACGCGCCCCTCGACGAGGCCGGCGACCCGACGGAGAAGTTCCACGCCTTCCGCAAGGTGATCGCCGCGTACGCTCCCGTCCCGGAGGACGCCCCGCCCGTCCGCGGGGAGCGGTTCACGAAGGAGGGGGTGGTCCTGGACCAGAGCATCGGCCTGCTGGACTGCGCACCCGTCCTGGGGGAGGCCGTCGCCTCCGCCCGGCCCCTGATGATGGAACAGCTCGGCCAGGACTTCGGGTTCGTCCTGTACGAGACGGAACTGCCGGCCGCCGGTCCGGTACTGCTCGAACTGGAGCAGGTGCGCGACCGCGCGCAGGTCTTCCTCGACGGCCAGCCCGTGGGCGTCCTGGAGCGGGAAGCGCACGAGCATTCCCTGACCTTCACCGTCCCGCGCCCGGGCTGTGTTCTGAGCGTCCTGGTGGAGAACCAGGGCCGGGTGAACTACGGACCGGGCATCCACGACCGCAAGGGGCTGGCCGGCGCCGTCCTGTTGAACGGGCTTCCGCTCGAGGGGTGGACCAGCAGGGCGCTGCCCCTGACCGGCCTGGCGGACGTGCCGTTCGGCCACGGGCCGGCCACGCCGTCCGGGCCGGCCTTCTACCGCGGGACCTTCGACGTGGCGCGGACGGCCGACACCTTCCTCCACCTCGACGGCTGGACGAAGGGCAGCGCGTGGGTCAACGGCTTCGCGCTGGGCCGCTATTGGTCCCGCGGCCCGCAGAGGTCGCTGTACGTACCCGCACCGGTGCTGCGCGCGGGCCGCAACGACGTGGTCGTCCTCGAGCTGCACGCCCCCGGCCGCGGGCGGGCGGTCGGCTTCCGGGACGCCCCCGACCTCGGCCCCACGCAGGAGTGAGCGCGCGGGACGGCCGTACCCCCCGCCGCGGCGGCAGGGGGCGGGCGTCATCAGACCGCCGTGCGGAGCCACTTCTGGTTGGCGCCGGAATTGCAGGTCCACTGGATGAGCGGCACTCCGTCCGTCCGGGCCTGGTTGCTGACGTCGAGGCACTTGTCGCTGTGCTGGGCGATCAGCCGCAGGCCGTCCGACCCGGCGGCCGTCGTGCGCCACCGCTGGCCGGGCACGTCGGCGCAGGTGGTCTGGACGACGGCGGCGCCGTCATCGGCCGACGCGTCGCGCACCGCGAGGCACTTGCCGCTGTGGCGGAGCATGATCCGGAACGTGCCCGATCCGGCGTCCTGGAACCACATCTGCTGGTTGACGCTCCCGGCCGTACAGGTCCACTGAATGAGGGCGGCGCCGTCCGCCACCGACCATCCGGCCGCGTCGGCGCACTTGCCGCTGTGCGCGGCGGTCAGCGTCGTCCAGTCGCCGATGCCGCTGACGGTGCCCGCCTCCGTGGCGATGCTGATCTGCGGGAAGTAGTCCATGGAGAGCGTGGTCCGGGTGGGGAAGGCGAGCGGCAGCCAGATGTACTGGGAGTCGTTGACCGTGCCGCCTGTGGAGTTGCCCCAGCGGTCGCCCATGTACAGGTAGCCCGTGTGTCCCGACGTGCCCTCGACGGGGAGCACGTAGGCCGTCTGGGAGCCGTACGTCCGGCTGTCGCCCAGGTCGCGCAGCGAGCTCCAGGTGCCGGTGATGCTGTCCGCCGTGCCGTACTTCTGCTGGTTGGGCGACCATCCGGTGGCGCCGGACGTGACGAGGAAGTAGACCCCGTCGCGCTTGAACAGGGCGGGCGCCTCGCGCGACTGGCCGGCCCAGAGCTTCTGCACCTGCGCGTCGATGCCCGTGTAGGAGGCGCTCAGCCGGTAGACGTGCAGGTCCGCGTTCTGGTTGGCGGCCGAGATCATGTAGCCGGTGCCGTCCGTGTCGACGAAGGTCGTGAGGTCACGGGACATGTGGCCCAGGGGCCGGAAGCTCCCGCGCCAGGCGTAGTCGCCGTCGACCGTGGAGGACACGGCCACCGCGGCCCGGGCTTCGCTGTAGTCGCTCGCGCTGCCCTCCTTGTGCATCCACATGACGAACTGTGCGGTGGCCCGGTTGTACATGACCTTGGGGCGCTCGATGTTGGCGCCCGCCAGCTCGGGATCGGTGGCCCGGGTGAGGACGTGGTGGCGGAACTCCCACGTCTTGAGGTCCTTGGACCGGTACGCCGACACGTACTGGAAGCTGTTGTCGCGATTGCGGTCCTCGCCGAACCAGTAGTAGTACCCGTCGACCTTGATGACGCCTCCGCCGTGGGCGTGGACGGGGTTTCCGGCGGGATCGGTGAACTGCGTGGCGTTCGTGACGGTGACAGGGGCGGCGAGGGGGGACGGCGCTGCCGCGGCCGTGCCGTGGCCGCCGGGGCCGCCGAGGAAGCCGAGGAGGAGGGCGGCCACGAGGGCGAACAGGGCCGGTGTGCGCGGGGGGCGAGGTGGCCTATGAGGTCGCATGGTTCCTCCCGGGTATGTTTACGTGAACACGCGGTGGCTGCGAGTGTGGAAGCCGCCCCAGAGCGTGTCAAGCGTCCGGACGGAAATGGCAGGAGGGTGCGGTCGCGTGACACCTTGACGCTCCTCGGCGGGGGTGCCACCATCACGCTACTGATGATTACGTAAACATCGTGCGCCAGGCTCTGCCCCATGCGGTCGTTCCCGGCCCCGGAGGCGTCCTCTCCCTCCGTTGCGGACCTGTCGGTCACCGACACAAGGACCACCATGACGCTCTCGCCGTCTCCGGCTCAAGCAGTCTCCCGTCCCCGCCCACGCCCCCGTATCCGTCCTCGCCACGGCCCTGGCCCCCGCAAGCGCTCGCGCGGTACCGCCCTCGTCGGGTGGGGGTTCATCGGACCGTTCGCGGCGGTGTTCGGGCTCGTCTTCCTCGCCCCCATCGGGTACGCCTTCTACCTCAGCCTGATGCGCGACCGGCTCATCGGGGGCACCGCCTTCGTGGGCGCGGACAACTACGTACGGGCCCTGACCGACCCCCAGTTCTGGGACGCCTCCGCGCGGGTCGGGCTGTTCCTCCTCGTCCAGGTGCCGCTCATGCTGGGCATCGCGCTCCTGGTCGCGCTCGCCCTCGACAGCGGCAGGCTGTACGGCCGGGCCTTCTTCCGGGTGGCGGTCTTCCTGCCCTACGCCGTGCCCGCCGTGGTCGCGAGCCTGATGTGGGGATTCATGTACGGCGCCCGGTTCGGCCTGGTGGGCAACCTGAGCGAATCGCTCGGACTCTCCCTCCCGGATCCGCTCTCCCCGGCGCTGGTGCTGGCGTCCATCGGGAACGTCGTCACCTGGGAGTTCGTCGGCTACAACACCCTGATCTTCTACGCGGCGCTGAAGGTGGTGCCGCGCTCCCTCTACGAAGCGGCCGCGATCGACGGAGCGGGGGAGTGGCGGACCATCGCCGCGATCAAACTGCCCGCCATCCGCGGTGCGTTGGCCATCGCCACGATCTTCTCGGTCATCGGCAGCTTCCAGCTGTTCAACGAGCCGAACATCCTGCAGAACCTCGCCCCCAACGCGATCACGAGCGCGTATACCCCGAACCTCTACACCTACTCGCTGGCGTTCTCCGGTCAGCAGCACAACTACGCGGCGACCGTCGCCCTCGTGATGGGCGCCCTCACCGCACTCATCGCCTACGCGGTCCAGCTGCGCGGCATGAGGAAGGGCTGAGCGTGATCACCAACACCAACACCAACACCGACGCCAACACCGGTGCGCGTGCCAGTGTCCGTGCCGACGCCGACGCCAACTCGGCCGCCGCCGCCGCGGGTGACGGGTCACTCGCGACCGGCAGCCCGCCCGCCGCGCGCCCGCTCCGCGGGCGCCTCCCGCGGATCCCGCGGACCCCCCACACCCCGCTCAACCCCAGGCCCAGCATCCCGCTGACCCTGATCACCGGACTGGCCCTGGTCTACACCCTCCTGCCGCTCGCGTGGCTGGGCATCAACGCGACCAAGGACCAGGAAGGTCTCTTCAGTTCCTTCGGCCTGTGGTTCGGCAAGGACTTCCACCTCTGGGACAACATCGCCCGCACGCTCACCTACGACGACGGCGCCTTCGTGCGCTGGACGCTGAACACGCTGCTGTACGTCGCCGCCGGCGCCGGAGGCGCCACCCTCCTCGCCGTCCTCGGCGGATACGCCCTGGCCGTCTACCAGTTCCCCGGCCGCCGAGCCGTGTTCGCCGTCGTCATCGGGGCGGTGGCCATCCCGGGTACGGCCCTCGCCGTCCCCACGTTCCTGATGTTCAGCGGCATGGGCCTGGCCAATACCCCGTGGGCGGTGATCATCCCGTCCCTCGTCTCTCCCTTCGGCCTGTACCTGATGTGGGTGTTCACGGCCGAGTCGGTCCCGCCCGAACTGCTCGAAGCCGCCCGGATCGACGGCGCCGGCGAGATGCGCATCTTCTTCCGCGTCGCCCTGCCCCTGCTGATGCCCGGAACGGTCACCGTGCTCCTCTTCGCGGTGGTCGCGACCTGGAACAACTACTTCCTGCCCTTGATCATGCTCAAGGATCCGGACTGGTACCCGCTCACCCTGGGGCTCAACGCGTGGAGCGCCCAGGCCCACACCGCGGGCGGGCAGCCGGTCTTCGACCTCGTCATCACGGGCTCCCTGCTCACCATCGCGCCCATCGTCGTGATCTTCCTCCTCCTCCAGCGGTACTGGCAGTCGGGCCTCGCCGCGGGCAGCGTCAAGGAATGACGCGTCCGGCCCCCTTCCCTCCCCTCCTCTTCCGCACACCGAACCAGGAGCACTACCACCGATGAGAACGAACAGCAGCCGCCGGAGCCGCCGAATCGTCGCCGCCCTGGCGGCGACATGCGTCATCGCCCTGGGCACCACCGCCTGCGGGTCTTCCGACACCGCGGCCGACGGCGACGCCAAGGACGTGGCGTCCGCGCTCGAAGCGGGCGGCAAGGTGACGGTGTGGGCGTGGGAGCCCACCCTGAAGAAGGTGGTCGCCGACTTCGAGAAGAAGTACCCGAAGGTCGACGTCGAGCTCATCAACGCCGGTACGGGCGACAAGCAGTACACGGCGCTGCAGAACGCCGTCGCCGCGGGCTCGGGCGCCCCGGACGTGGCGCAGGTGGAGTACTACGCCCTCGGTCAGTTCGCCATCGCCAAGTCGCTGGAGGACCTGTCCCGTTATGGCGCCGCCGCCCACGACAAGGCCTTCACCGCCGGGCCGTGGAACGCGGTGCGGTACGACAAGAAGGGGGTCTACGCCCTGCCCATGGACTCCGGCCCCATGGCGCTGTTCTACAACAAGAAGGTCTTCGACCGGTACGGCGTCGCGGTCCCCACCACCTGGGACGAGTACGTCGAAGCGGCGCGCGCCCTGCACAAGGCCGACCCGAGGATCTCCATCACGAACGACACCGGGGACGCCGGGGCCACGACCAGCCTCATCTGGCAGGCCGGGGGGCGGCCGTACACGGTGGACGGCGACAAGGTCGGTATCGACTTCGGCGACGCGGGGACGCGGACGTACACGAGTACCTGGCAGAAGCTGCTCGACGAGCACCTGCTGGCACCGGTCAGTTCCTGGAGCGACGAGTGGTACAAGGGCCTCTCCGACGGCAGCATCGCCACCCTGTCGATAGGCGCCTGGATGCCGGCCAACTTCGCCTCGGGTGCTCCCGGCGCGGCCGGGGACTGGCGCGTGGCACCGCTGCCGCAGTGGGCGAAGGGCGCCAAGGCGGGCGCCGAGAACGGCGGTAGCTCCCTGGCCGTCCCGAAGGCGTCGAAGAACAAGGCGCTGGCCTACGCCTTCATCGAGTACGCGACCACGGGGGCCGGAGCCACATCACGGGTCGCTGAGGGCGTTTTCCCCGCCACGCGCGCGGACCTGGAGTCCAAGGC
Organism: Streptomyces sp. NPDC002138; assembly: GCF_040296485.1. NCBI lineage: Bacteria > Bacillati > Actinomycetota > Actinomycetes > Kitasatosporales > Streptomycetaceae > Streptomyces > Streptomyces sp. NPDC002138. The sequence continues at coordinate 100,354 of NZ_JBEOXE010000021.1, forward strand.
CTTCCTGGAGACCCCGTTCCCGTACTTCGGTGGTCAGCAGGCCAACCAGATCTTGGCCGACGCGGCCCGTGACGTCGGGACGGGCTGGTCGTACCTGCCGTACCAGGTGTACGCGAACTCCATCTTCAAGGACACCGTCGGCAAGGCCTACGTCTCCTCGACGCCCCTGACCGAGGGCCTGAAGGCCTGGCAGGCGGCCAGTAGGAAGTACGCCAAGGACCAGGGGTTCACCGTCACCCCGTAACCCTGCCCCCGTACGTCCCCGTGTATCCCCGTACGTCCCTCCTTCCTCGTCCCTACTTCTTGCCGTCCTCCTCCGCCTCGCGTTCGCCCTCCGCCTGGGAGGGCGTGCCGCGCCGCGTCTGGGCGTGCCGCTGCTTGAGCTGTGCCTCGTCCATGTCTTCGTCCAGCCGCTCGCCCTCGGCCTGCGACGGCGTGGAGTACTCGTCGTACTGGCTCATGGCAGCCTCCTCTTCGCCGATGACTCGATCGTCGGCAAACCGGTGGAAACCCTCGTACAAGCAGCGTAACGCTCAGCCCCGGACCGCGGTCGGCGGCGGTCCGGGGCTGAGCGGGTCAGGTGGAGGTGGAAGCGGGGCCGGGCGGCAGATGGACGGTCATGATGAGGTGGCAGGTTTCGGTGCCGGCGGCGCGGTAGGTGTGGGGGGCGTCGCCGTTGAAGGTGGCGGTCTGACCGGCTTCGACGGGGTGTTCGGCGCCGTCGACGACCAGGGTCATCCGTCCGGCGGTGACGCTGACGGTCTCGGTGACACCGGGCTGGTGGGGGTGGCTGGGGTAGGCGTCGCCCGGCTGGAGCTCCCAGCGCCAGACCTCGGTCGGGGCCGGTCCTGACGTCGTCAGCATGAGCCGGGCCGTGCTGCCGTTGGCCCCGGTCCACAGGGGCATCACGGTGTCGGCGGACACGACGCGGACGCGGCCCTGCGCGGGGCCCTCCATGAGGGCGGACACGGAGACCCCGAGGGTGTCGGCCAGCCGCACCAGGGTGGCGAAGTTCGGGTTCCCCTGGGCTTTCTCCAGGGCCACGAGGGCGCCCTTGCTGACCTGGGCGCGTCGGCTGAACTCATCCAGGGACAGGCCCGCGCGGGTGCGGGCCGCCCGGACGTTGCCCGCGAGCGTGCGCAGTGCTGCCTCGGTCTCTGTCATCCGGTTCCTTCCTTACTGGCCTCACTGGGCGACGGCCGTCACGGCGGACCATTGCACTGCACCAGACGGTCATTCGATTGACACATCCCGGTCGGTCCGTTGTACGCTTCGGTCGTTCCGTTGATAGTAAGGGATGTAATCGTGATCGCTCTGCTGCTGGCCCTGGGCAGCTCCGTGGCCTACGGCTGTGCCGACTTCCTCGGCGGCCTGGGTGCCCGCAAGGCCCACGTCCTGCGCACCGTGCTGATCGCCGCCCCGGCCTCGCTCGCGGTCGAACTGCTGCTGTGGCCCGTCCTCGGTGCTTCTTTCAGTGCCGGTGCCCTCGCCTGGGGCGCCGCCTCCGGCGTGGCCTCGGCCGTCGCCTTCGCCCTGCTGTACAAGGCCCTGGCGATCGGCCCGATGAACGTGCTCTCGCCCGTCACCGCACTGGTGTCCGCCGCGCTGCCCGTCGGCGTGGGGCTGCTCCAGGGCGAGCGCCTGGGCCTGGCGGGACTGCTCGGCCTGCCGCTCGCGCTCGTCGCGGTCGTGCTGGTCAGTGCCGGACACGGGGCCGGTTCCGCGCGGCCGTCCCGTACGGCCCTGCTGACGGCCCTCGGTGCGGGCACCGCCATCGCCCTCCAGCTGATCTGCCTGCACCAGGCGCCCTCCGACAGCGGCGTGGCCCCGCTGATCATCGGCAGGGCGGTGGCCTCGGCCGTCACCCTGACAGCCGCCGGTCTGCTGCGCCGCAGGCTCGGTACGGAAAGGCCCGCCTACGCGATGTCGGCCGCCGCGGGCGTGCTGGACTCGCTGGCGAACCTGATGTTCCTGCTCGCCGCCCGCAGCGGGGACCTCGCCGTCGTCGCCGTGATCACCGCCCTCTACCCGGTCGGCACCGTCCTGCTCGCCCGCGGCGTCCTGGCCGAGCGCATTTACCGCGGCCAGCTCATCGGCCTGGGCGCCGCCGCCGTCGCCGTCGGCCTGCTCGCCCTGCCCTGACCGCCGCGCCACCCGACCACGCACCCACCGGACGCACCGAGAACCGGAGCCCCACCATGACCTTCCGCATCGACCCCGCCGTCGCCGATGCCTTCCCCGACACCCTGATCGCCGTCGTCACCGCCACCGGACTGCGCGGGCGCGAACCCTGGGCCGCCGCCACCACCGCCGTGGAGGAGTTGGAGAGGCGGCTCGCCGACGGCACCTGGGTCCCGGCCGACGAGGACGACCCGCGCATCGAGGCATGGCACACCGCCTACCGCTCCTTCGGGACCAACCCCCGCCGGATCCGCCCCAGCGTCGACGCGCTCGGCCGCCGCATGGCCAAGAGGGGCACGCTGCCGCGCATCAACCCGGCCGTCGACTCCTACAACGCCGTCTCCGTCCGCCACGGCCTGCCCGCCGGCGCCTTCGACCTCGACCACGTCACGGGCGACGTCGACATCCGGTACGCGGACGGCAGCGAGACCTTCACCCCGCTCGGCGAACCCGGCGCCGTCGAGAACCCCAAGCCCGGCGAGGTCGTCTACGCCGACACCACCGGCGTCCTGACCCGCCATTGGAACCACCGCGACGCCCACCGCACCCGCGTCACCGAGGACTCCACCCACGTCGCCTTCATCCTCGAAACGCTCCGCGCCACCCGCGACGGCCACCTCCTCGAGACCGCCGCCGCCGAACTCCAGGACCTGCTCACCCCGCACGCCGAACGGACCACCGTGCACTACCTCACCTCGGCCGGCACCGCCGCGCCCGGCACGGACGAGGGGTGACGACCTATGCTGGTGGGCATCGAGTGGCCCGTGGTCGTCGAGCGGGCCGCGCCCGGCGATCTGCTGCGGTTCAGGTCGGACAGGGCGGCCCGCATCTGGCCGGCCCGGGACGCCGCACGCTTCGTGAGCGAGGTCGGGGTCCCGCACTCCCGGGGGCTCTTCCGCATCCTCGAGGAGCTGGCGGACCGTAACCCGTCAAGTCCGGAGGCGGCCTTCACGCAGGACGTGGACCCCCGGCCCGCCGATACCCCGCACGGCAGACTGCAGCCGTTGGGCACGCTCCTGCAGGCAGTCGTCTTCGTGCACCTCGGAGACGGAACGATCTGGGTCCGCGACCCCGACTCCGAGATCGAGTACGAGGTGATCCACGGGGACGTCTCGTCGCTCGGGTACCTCGTCTACAAGGTCGAGGTGGAGCGGCCCGGGCCGGACGAGCGCCCGGATCCCAACGACTGGGCCGCCGTCGAGGAAATCGTCCGCGAGGGGATGGAGCGCTGGGATCCCCTGCCGTTCAAGAGCGTGTTCTGGACGTCGTTCCTCGACTCCTACCCGATGCTGTAGGCCGCCCGGAATGCGGGGAGGGCGGGGCGGCGCGGCGGGCGCGACGGGCGCCCCCTCGCTCTGTGCGCGTCCTCACCGCGCGCCGCGCCCGGCGGCGTTGGCCTGCCAGGTGCGCCCGATGGTGCGCATCAGCGCGGGGTACACCCCGATGTAGCGGAACGGTTTGATGCCGAGCATGTACAGGCTGCCGAGCCGGCCGTTCGGCTTGACCAGGACGGCCATCTGCCCGCGATGGCCCCCCGAGCCGTCGGTGACCCAGCCGAGGTGCAGCACCGCGTGCACGGTCTTGTTGGCCATCTCGGCGGCCCACTCGTCGCCCGTCTCGTAGAGCGAGGTGAACGGGGACGAGTCGAGGTCGGGGCCTCGTGGCCCTTCGCGCAGGTCGACGGGCATGCGGTCGCGCAGCGAAGCCGTACGGGCGCCGACGCCGGCCGCGGGTTTGTCCCAGCCGAGCAGCGCTCCGAGCTTCCAGCGGACGGAGAAGAGCAGGCGGGAGAGCGGAGTGTCTCCGCTCACGCCGCCCCGGATCCCCTCGGCGATCTGCCGCACCAGCTCGGGCAGATCGTCCGGGCCGCCGGGCGTGGGCAGGGCCCACACGTCCTCGACCGTGAAGCCGTCGGCGATCTCATGGATCCGCCAAGGGCGGCGGGTGTGGGCGGTTCGTGGAAGTCGCATGGGCTGGACCCCTGTCTATACGCTGCCGTATAGATCTGAGCGTAGCCCCATCTATACGCCCCCGTATACTCGGCCGGGACGTGAGGAGCCGCACACCATGGGAACGACCCGCACCCCACGCGCGAAGTGGATCGAGGAGGGCCTGCGCGCCCTGACGGCGGGCGGGCCGGACGCCGTCAGGATCGAGGCGCTGGCGCAGGCACTCGGCGTCAGCAAGGGCGGCTTCTACGGGTACTTCCGCAACCGCGACGCCCTGCTCACCGAGATGCTCGACACCTGGGAGTACGAGGTCGCCGAGGGCGTGATCGAGCAGGTGGAGAGCGCGGGCGGCGATGCCCGGACCCGGCTGGACCGCCTGTTCACCCTGGTGGCCGCCACGGTCGAGGGACCGGTGCGGGGCACCACCGCCGACATGGCCGTCCGCGACTGGGCCCGCCGCGACCCGGACGTCGCCGAGCGCCTGCGCCACGTCGACAACCGCCGCATGGACTACTTGCGTGCGCTGTTCTCCGACTTCTGCCCCGACGAGGACGAGGTCGAGGTCCGCTGCCTGATCGCCGTCTCCGTGCGCATCGGCAACCACCTCGACGCCGCCGACAACGGCAAGCGCAGCCGCGCCGAGGTCATGGAAATGATCAGACAACGCCTGCTCGCGTAGCGACCGTTCGGCGGGCCGCGATCAGGCGGAGTTCCTCGTCCGTGAGGGCGATGCCGAACACCGCGCACAGCGTTCCGTCCAGGGCGTCCGGCGCGATCTCCTCGGTGGTCCTCGTCCCGTCGGGGAGGGTGGTGACGAGGGTCAGGTCGTCCAGGCTGTGGTGAGCGGCGGGGGTCATGCGCTGGGCGAAGAGCCGGCGGACGAACGGGGAGCGCGCGTGCGTGCCCACGAAGTGGCTGCCGACGACGTAGTCGATCGGGTACTGCGCGGTGAGGGTGAAGGTGTGCCGGTCGATCCAGGGGGTCCGGGGCCGCTCGGGGTCGTCGTCCGGCCCGGACGGGCCCGGCGAGGTCTGATACAGCCACCACTGGTCGATGCCGTGGGCGCCGGGCCGCCGCTCCAGCCGGTGCTGCCAGCCCTCGTACGCGATATGAGCCCCGTCGGCGAGTTCGATCGGCCCGAGGGGACCCGCCCCGAAGCCGACGTCGCACAGCCACTCGCGGTCGTCGTCCCGGGCGGTCACCGCGAGAAGCCCGTGCGTGGCGGGGAGGACCTTGGGCGCGCCGAGGCTGACCCGCCCGATCAGCCCCGTGACGTGGAACCCGAGGCGTTCGAGGCCGGCGGCGAAGAGGAGGACGTGCTCGAAGCAGTAGCCGCCGCGCCGGTCGCCGACCAGGCGTGCCTCGACGGAGGGAAGGTCGAGCGGCAGGTCGCGGCCGAGGACGGCGTGCACGTTCTCGAAGGGGATGCCGGTGGTGTGGGCGCGCTGGAGATCGCGCAGGACGCCGAGGGTGGGCTCGCGGGGGCCGTCGTACCCGATCCGGAGCAGATAGGCGTCGAGATCGAGCGCGGCGCCGGACCATCGGTCGGGCTGGTGGTCGGTGGGGCTGGGAGTGGGGACGGCGGTCTCGGTACCCCCGGCGCCGACTGGCTGAGTGTTCATGGTCCCAGCCTCGTTCCTCGACCCACCCCGAGGTCAAGTCGGATTGCGGGCGTGCGTCACCATCGCAGGCCAAGCGGCCCGGTGGCTCGGAGCGCACTCCCCTCGACGACCTCCGTTGACCCGTAGGCCTGAAGGCCGGGGCGGCCGCGCTTACGGCGTCGGCGGTGTTGGAAGGGACGGGGCATGCCGTTTCTTCGCGCAGGAGACCTGAATCTCTACTACGAGGTCGTCGGGGAAGGCGAACCCCTCGTCTTCGTCCACGGCTCGTGGAGCGACCACACGTCGTGGCAGCCCGCGATCGAGGCCGACGTCCGCGCGTCGTTCCGGGTGCTGAGCTATGACCGGCGTGGTCACGGGCGGAGCGAAGCGGGGACGGGCCAGGGCACGCGGAGGCAGGACGAGGACGACCTGGCGGCCCTGATCGAACAGCTCGGCCCGGCGCCCGCACACGTGGCGGGCAATTCCTTCGGCGCGTCCACCGCCCTCGGCCTGGCCGCCCGTCGGCCGGAACTGTTCCGCAGCATCACTCTCCACGAACCTCCGCTCGTCGCGATCGTCGCCGACGACCCGGCGGCGATGGAGGACATGGGGCCGGCGAAGGCCTCGATCGAGGCCGCACTCGGTCTCCTGCGCAAAGGTGAACACGAAGAGGGCGCACGGCTGTTCGTGGAGGAGGTCGCGATGGGCCCCGGCACGTGGGACCGACTGCCGGCCCAGGTGCGTGACACGTTCATCCACAACGCCCCCACCTGGCTGGACGAACAGTCCGACCCCGACTGGGCGGGGATCGACCTCGACGCCCTCGCGCACCTCGACGTACCGGTCCTGCTGAGCGGTGGCTCGGAGAGCCCGGCGTGGCTCTCGCTCATCCTCGACCGCCTGGCCGACGCCCTTCCCCGGGCCCGCCGCCAGAGGCTCGAAGGCGCGGGCCACATCCCCCACGTCACCCACCCCCACGAGTACGTCGCCGCCCTGACCCGCTTCCTGCGCCGGCCCTGACGAGGTCACCGCTCGATCAGTGGTCGCAGCGGCCCTGGTGCGCGGGGTGGCGGCTGAACAGGCTAAATTGCTCGGATGAGTCTCCTGGATGATGTGGCCGAGCGTGACGGCTGGCGGTGCTGGGTGTGCGACGAACCGGTCGACCCCGACAAGTCTGTGAACGACCAGCAGGGGCCCAGCGTGGACAGCCGGACCTCCGACCGGAAGGCCAAGGTCGCCGAGCGCCTCGCGCACCGCGGGTGCAACAGCCGCAAGGGCGCGGTCAAGGTGGAGATCGCCTGGCCGGACCGCCCGTACGTGGCCGAACCCGCGCCGCTGATCGCCGTCGCCGCGCGGCTGGAGCGCAAGGGAGGCCGCGAGGTGGTCGGGCGCTGTTCGACCAGGCAGGACGCCCGGGAAGCGACCGAATGGCTGGTGGACCGGTTCTCCCGACTGGTACCGGGGCTGCCGGTGACCGCCGACATCGAGGCGGGCGGCGGCCAGTTCCTCGTCATCCTGTCCACCGGCCGCCGCTGAGGCCGTCGCCCTGGCCGCGGGGCGACCGGCATGACCGATATCAGCCACACGGCGGCCGAGCGGTCCCTGGTCCGCCCCGGCCGGCGCAGGACAATCGTCGTATGCCCCTCTCGAATATCGCGCTTCCCGCTGCCATCGGCGCCGTGATGGCCCTGGTTCCCCTGGCGCATCCCGTCTCCGCCGCCGAGGCCTCCGCCTCGGCGGCGTCGGCCCCCTGCAAGGGCGCCGCCACCTGCTACGTCGACGTGTCCGTCGCCCAGGTCTGGGAGAGCCCCGACAAAGTGCGGCCGGTGGACGCGAAGGCGCTCACCAACCCGGTCGACATCCGGGGCTGGTTCGCCGCCATGGCCCCCGACATCAACCTGCGCCGCGACGTCCCGGGCGAGACGCAGGCCCTGTACGGGGGCCGGGTCACCGTGGTCGACACGATGACCAAGGACGGCGTGCTCTGGGACAAGGTGGTGGTCCACGGCCAGCCCACGCCCAGGAACGAGGCGGGCTACCCCGGCTGGGTGCCCGACCGGCAGCTGACGAAGCACCGGAAGAAGGCCCTGCCCGGCACGACCGCGGAGCGGATCACCAGCCCCACGGCCCGGGGATACGGCTCCCGTCAGGCACTGGAGGCGGGGGCGCCGTCCAAGGGAGGCACCGAGTACTCGTTCAACACGGAGTTCGCCGTGAAGCCGGTCCCGGGCGCCCCGCGCGTCGTGGAGGCCCGGGCCAATGACGGCACTCCGATCTACTTCGCGCGCGGTGATCTCGCGAAGGTCCCGACGTCGGGGGTGACCGGGGACGACGTGGTCGCCGAAGCGCGCAAGTTCCTGGGCCTGGAGTACCTGTGGTCCGGCACCGCCGGGTTCGGCTACGACTGCTCCGGCCTGACGAGCCAGGTGTACTCCGCCCTCGGCATCACCATCCCGCGCGACAGCCAGCCGCAGTACGACGCGGGCGGCGGCGCGGCGCCCGCGGGCTCGGCCGTGGGAGAGCGGATCACCTCACCGGCCGACCTCCGGCCCGGCGACGTGGTGGGCTTCGGCACCAGCACCTCGAACGTCACCCACATCGGCATCTACGTCGGCAGGAACGCCCAGGGCGAGCCGATGATGATCAACTCGCCCAGGACCGGGGAGAAGGTCAGGGAGGAACCCCTGACGAACCGCCCGTTCGTCGGCGCCACCCGCTTCATCGGCTCCTGAACGGCGCCGGCGGACCCGCGGCCGCCACGAGCTGCCGGAGTCACGAGCGCGCGAGCGGGTGCGGGTGATGCTGGCCGGCCAACTCATCCCCGAGAGGGCTACGGCGGTACAGAACCTGCCGTCCGTCGCGAGCCCGGGTCAGAAGCCCCGTGGCGTGCAGCACGCGCAGGTGCTGGGACACGGCACTCGGGGTGACCCGGAAACGACGAGCGATCTCGGCCGTGGACAGCGGTTCATCGAGGAGGGCCAGCAGCTTCGCCCTGGGGGCGCCGAGCAGCGCCACCAGGGCCGGCGCATCAGGGGTGGGCGCCGGGGCCCACAGTGTCGCCACTCCGCGGCTCGGGTACGACAGCACCGGCGGTTCCTCCGGGCTGACCGGGGGCGCGGGTTGGTGAGCGAACACCGAAGGCAGGAGCAACAGGCCCCGGCCGGAGGCCGCGACGCGGTGCCTGCTGATCATCTTGTCGATGTGCAGGACCCCGTCCCGCCAGCGCAGGTTCGGGTGCATGTCCGCGAACAGCAGGCGGGCGCCTCCCACGGCCAGTTGCCGTGCGCGATAGGTCATGTCGGCTTCCAGAAGCAGTCGCATCTGCGGCCACACCGGCTCGATGGCGATCTCCCAGTACTGCCGCAGGAGCGCGCAGATCGCATCGCGGAGTGCGATGACAGGCTCGTCGTCGTCGTCGGCGGCGGCGGCGGCGGCGGTGGCGTCGCGCAGCGCTTCGGGAAGTGGGTCCGGCGCGTGCGTGGCCGTCAGATCGCGCCGCACCGTCTCGGGGGAGGTCCGGCGGACGACGGCCAGTTCTTCCTCGAAGGCCGGGGCGAAGCCGCTGGGCCGCGGCGTCAGGAAGTCGGGGAGGGTGCGCCGGGCCGCGACCAGGGACATCAACAGGCGGGTGTCGAGGGCGCCGAGCCGGCCGAGGACGGATCTGCGCCACGGGAGGTGCAGCGCGGAGAGGCCCGGATCCCGCAGCACCCGCAGGCTGACCACGGTTTCGTGCAGGGGCGAGACGGCGAAGCGAGTGTCCGCGAGATCCTCGACGTCGAGCACAAAGCTGATCATTAAGCTCCACGCTACATCGATTGGAAACGGCACGGAGGTGCCGTGAACTTCAGCGCATGACGCACACAACTCCTGCGCGGCGCAGCGTGATCGGCACGGCGGACCCGGGATGAACCGCCGGATGACCCTGACACTGGCCATGACCTGCGCGGTGGCCGTGGGCAACGTGTACTTCCCGCAGGCGGTCATCCCGCTGGTGGCCGCCGGGCTGCACGCCTCACCCGATGCGGCTTCCCTGGCCGTGACCGCGACCCAACTCGGCTACACAGCCGGTCTTTTCCTGCTGGTCCCGCTCGGCGACCGGTTGCCGTACCGCTCGCTCCTCGTCACCCTGCTCGCCCTGACGGGCCTCGGTCTGCTCGTCGCAGGCTGCGCACCGGACCTGCCGACCCTCGTCGGCGCCGGCGCCCTCATCGGCCTCACCACCGTGGCCGCTCCGGTCGTCGGCCCGCTGGCAGCCGGACTGGTGACCGCCGACCGCCGCGGAGCGGTGATCGGCACACTGCTGAGCGGATCGATCGGTGGCATGCTGCTCGCCCGGGTGTTCAGCGGCTCGCTGGGCGAATGGCTGGGGTGGCGAGTTCCCTACCTGGCGGCCGCGGCCCTGACCCTGCTGCTCACCATCATTCTGGCCTTCACGATGCCCGCGACGATCCCGCCCTCACGTCAGTCGTACCCAGCGCTCCTGGCCGGGTCACTGCGCCTGCTGGGCACCGAGCCGGACCTGCGTCGCTCCTGCTTCTACCAGGCGATGGTCTTCGCCGGCTTCTCGGCCGTGTGGACGTGCCTGGCCCTGCTGCTCCACGGTCCGGTGTACGGCATGGGCGCCCAGGCCGTCGGACTGCTCGCCCTGGTCGGTGGCGCGACCATGTTCTGCACCCCGCTCGCCGGACGCCTGGTGGACCGCCACGGCCCGGACCCCGTGAACCTCGTCTGCATGCTCGCGGTCCTCGGCTCCGCCGCGGTCCTGGCGGTGGGTGCCCGGGGAGACGTACTCGGGCTGACCGCCCTGGTCATCGGTACGCTGCTGCTCGACATCGCGATGCAGTCGGGCATGGTGGCCAACCAGGCCCGCGTTTACGCCCTGCGTCCCGACGCCCGCAGCAGGCTCAACACCGCCTACATGACCTGTGCCTACCTGGGCGGCAGTGCGGGTTCCTGGTGCGGCGTACGCGTCTACGAGGTGGCCGGGTGGCCGGGCGTGTGCGCGCTCGTGGCGTCGCTCGCCGCACTGGCTCTGGCCCGCCACCTCGTGGCGCTGTCCAGGTCGCTTCGTTTCCACCCGACGGGGCCTCACTAGCCGGTAAGGTTTCGAACGCCAAGGCGATTCCCTTTTCCGGAGAGGGTGCTTGCGATGGCTGGTATGGCAGCACATCCCTGTGCCGACTGCGGGCACCCGCGGGGGCTGCACGTCCCCTCGCTCCGGCGGTGCCTCGGCCCGTTGGACGCCCTCGCATGTGACTGCCGGCTCTTCCGGCGTGCGGACGAACCCGTGGACGAAGGCGTGCGGAGCGCCGCGTGGAAGCCGGCGTCGAAGGACGTGCCGTGTGCGGAGTGCGGCTCGCCGTACGGCCGTTGCCGGTGCGAGTCCTGGTGGGAGCGCGAGCGCCGGCAGGGACCGTTCGCTCCGTGCGGCGGATGCGGATGCGGAGGCTAGCGCGGTGACGGGAGGCGACTGGGTCCTGGTGGTGATGGCCACCACGCCGCTGGCCCTGTTCGCGGTCGGGCTCACCCTGGACACGGTGTTCAGCTCGCGGAAGGCCCCGTGCGCCCGCTGCGACCACGCTCGTGAACTGCACGGCCCGGCCGGCTGTGGTGCCGTCGGCGGGACGTGTGACTGCACACGCTTCGTCGATCCGCCCCGCGAGGACCCGAACCACCTCTACGCCTGCGGCGGTTGACGGCGGTTGACGGCGGGGGAGCCGCGAGTCGCCCGCTCCCGGTACGGGTCGACCCGCGGCTCCCCGGCTCGGGCGCGGAGGCTCAACGGCAGAGGCTCAGCGGCAGAGCCGGGCCACCTGTTCCAGTTCGTCGGCGAGCAGTGCGGGGTCGCGGGGACCGATGTGCGGGGCCGCCAATGACCGTACGCGGAAGGGGTTGCCCGGGGTCATCTCGTCGGCCTCCCGGATCATCAGGTCCTGGAGCGCCGGGGGGAGCGTACGGTCCTCGGTGAACCGTACGAACGTACGCGGGACGCGGCCCCATTGGTGAGGCAGGCCGCGGCCGTCGGCGGCCCCGATCGCGGCCGACTCGTCCGGTTCGAGGATGTTGAGCATCGTCCGGATCTCGGTGTCGGAGTAGTCGGCGCCCATCGCCTCCTTGGCGATCCGGAAGAACGACGGGTCGTTGCTCCGCCAGTTGACCCGGGTGATCCCGAGCTCCGGCGGGGTCGGGACGGCGGTCAGCTTGAAGATGTAGCTGTCGGCTGCCTCCGGCGTCGCCAACAGCTCGCTCACCGAGGCCCGCTTCGCCGGGCACAGGGCCGAGACGTACACCAGGTGTGAGATCAGCTCGGGTATCAGGTCGGCCACCGCGTTGAGGGTGACGCCGCCCAGACTCTGGCCGACCAGGACCACCGGGCCGTTGCGGTGCGCCCTGCGCACTACCGAAGCCACGTGCGCGGCGCAGTCGGCCAGGGTCGTCCCGGCGATGGGGGAGGGCTCCGTACGCAGTCGCTCCAGGTCCTGCGGTGCCTGGTAGGAGAGCGGGAAGTAGGCTCCGGGGCCGTGGCCGGGCAGGTCGACCGCGACGGCCGGCCGCCCCCGCAGCCCGAGTTCGGCCACGACGGGAGACCAGCCGTAGGCGTTGCTGCCCGAGCCGTGGACCAGGACGAAAGTGACCGGCGGTTCATCCGCACCAGTTAAGTTACTCATGAGTAGATCATAGGGCGCGCTGTGTACCTGGCCGAGCGGCAGGGCCGATCGGCGGTTCAGGGGGGCGGCGGCTCAGGTGGTCGTGGCGGACGCGACGGTGATCTCCGCGCAGCGGGTGGCCACCTTGGCGAGGTCGCCTTCGGTGCGCAGGAGTTCGCGCTGGACGCGCGCCCCGTTCCCGTCCCGCAGCAGCGCGGTGAGGCCGTCACGGACCAGGGCTTCGTCGCCGTGGTCGCGGAGCGCGTCGCGTACGTGCCGGTGGAGGGCCTCCACCACCTCCTCGGGCGAGGCCTCCCGCATCGTCTCGGGATGCAGCAGGGAGCCCTCCAGCCCTGACCGGCCGGCCTGCCAGGACGCCAGCCGCAGCAGGCTCGTACTGACCGGGGCCGGTGCTTCCCCCGCGCGCCAGGCACGCGCGGCCGTCTCGACCAGGGCCCGTACGAGGGCGGCGAGCAGGACCGGCGTCGAGGCGTCCAGGCACACGTCCGCGACCCTGACCTCCACGGTGGGGTAGGCGGCCGAGAGCCGGGCGTCCGACCAGATCATCCCCTCGTCGCGGAGCACACCGCTGTCGACCATGGCCCGGACCTGCGCGTGGTAGCCCTTCGCGGACCCGAAGAGATCCACGGGCCCGGCGGACGGCAGCCGGTTCCACACCCTGCTCCGGTAGCTCCCGTACCCCGTGTCCTGTCCCTGCCAGAACGGCGAGTTCGCGCTGAGGGCGGTCAGGACCGCCAGCCAGGGCCGGATGCGGTCCAGGACCGCGACCCCTTCCTCGTCCGACTCCACGGACACGTGGATGTGGCAGCCGCAGGTCAGCTGCTCCTGTGCGGTCATGCCGAACTGCTCGGCGACCCACTGGTAGCGGCGGCCGGTGTTCAGGGACGGCTCCACGGGCAGCGGCGAGGTGCCCAGTGCGGCGACGACCGCGCCGACGCCCTCCGCGTGCCGCGCGGCCTCGGTCCGCCACCGGCCGATCTCGCACGCCAACTCGCTCATGTCGGTGACCGGCTTCGTCGCGAACTCGACCTGTTCCTTGGCGAGCTCCCGCTCGAAGTTGTGGCCCTGCTCCCAGCCGTCGCGGGGGCCGTGTCCGTCGGACCGGTCCGCGGCTTCCAGTACGTGCCCCGACAAGGCCAGCGGGACGCCACTGGCGGGGTCCACCAGGAGCAGTTCCTCTTCCACGCCCACACTTCGCATGCCTGTACCCATCACATCGTCGATCAGATGTGTCCCGCCTTCCCAGGACGGCCCCCGGCCATGCGGGCCGCCCCGAACGGCGTATCGGGTCAGTTCGTGGGGCCCGCGGTCAGCCAGGTGCCGATGCCGGGCAGCGCATCCGGCCCGCTGTCCTCTTCCACCGAGGCGACGAGATCGGCGATCGTGACCCCGGCCAGCGAGGCCCTCCATGCCGCGTCCGCCGCTCCCATCGCCCGGGCCACGGGGCACTGCTTCGTGCACTGCTCCGGCGGTGTCGCGAACGGTCCGCGCTGGCGGATCTCGGTGCATACGAACGCCGGGGTCGCCCCGTCGACGGCCTGCACCACGTCCAAAAGGGTGATCTGTGAGGCTTCCCTCGTGATCATGTAGCCACCGGTCTTGCCCTGGACGGAGCGCACCAGGCCTGCCCGCGAGAGCGCCTGCAGCTGCTTGGCCATGTAGCTGGGCGACACTTCGTGCAGCTCGGCCAGGCGGGCCGCCGGTACAGGCTCGCTGGCCGCCGTCAGGGCCACACAGCAGTGCAGGGCCCACTCGACGCCGCCGGACAGTTTCATACCGCCTCCATTTGACTCGGACAGAGTCTATCCGAGTACAATCACGGATATCTGCTGTCCGAGTTTGGGTGCGGGGAGAGGAAGCGCCCAGCTCACGGAGGAAGGCACACCATGAAGATCACCGTCATCGGAACCGGCCTCATCGGCTCCCAGCTCGCCACCCGGCTCGAGAACCAGGGCCACGACGTGACGTCCGCGTCCCTGTCCTCCGGCGTCGACCTGCTCACCGGCGCGGGCCTCGACGATGCCCTCGCCGGCGCCCACACGGTCGTCAACGTGACCAACTCCCCGACCTTCGACGACCGGTCCCTCGTCTTCTTCCGCACCACCGTCGGCAACCTGCTCAGCGCGGGCGAACGAGCCGGGGTGCGCCACCAGGTCGTCCTGTCGATCGTCGGAGTGGACCAGGTGCCCCAGCTGGACTACTACCGGGCCAAGGCGCTCCAGGAGGAGCTGCTGCAGGCCGGCCCCACCCCATACTCGATCGTCCGCGCCACGCAGTTCTTCGAGTTCATGGAGCCCACGATGTCCTGGACCTCGGACGACAGCGCCGTGCGTCTGCCCGCGACACCCCTCCAGCCCATCGCGAGCGCCGATGTGGTCGCCGCCCTCGCGGAAGTGGCCACCGGGTCGCCCCTCAACGACATCCTCGACATCGCGGGCCCGGACACGTTCACGCTGGACGAACTCGGCCGCATCACCCTCGCTGTCCGAGGGGACGGCCGCCCCGTCATCACCGACGACCGGGCCGGCCTGTTCGCCGCCGTCCAGGGCGACGTCCTCACCGCCGGCCCTGCCGCCCGTCTGGCCCCGACCCACTACCGGGACTGGCTGCAGGGGACCCTGAACGGCTGACGGGAAGGGGCGGTTTCCGCGTGGCACCCCGGCGCATGGCGCAATGCGTCGGGGTGCCGGGGTGCCGGGCGTTTCACTCCGGGCGTTTCACCCCGGCAGGTTCACGCCTGCAGTTTCAGGCCTGCCGAGTCACGCCTGCCGAGTCACGCCCGCAGTCTCACGCCTGCCCGCGGCGGCGCCTGCGCATGAGCAACCAGCCCGAGCCCCCGGCCACAGCCGCCGCCCCGACTCCGATCGCGCTCCAGCCCAGCGCGCCCGGACCGGATCCGGAAGTGGATCCGGAGCCGGACGAAGCGCCCGCCGCCCCGCCCTTCGCCCGGGCACCACCGCCCGCCGCGGCCTGGTCGAGCGTGCCGACCGGGGTCGCCTTGCCGACCGCTGCGAAGCCCCAGTCGAGCAGGGCGCGCATCTCGGTGTAGACCTGGTCGCGGTGGGTGTCCTGGGGGTTCATCACGGTCACCACGATGGTGTGTCCGTCCCGCTGGGCCGCCTCGGACAGGGTGTTCCCGGCGTTCGTGGTGTAACCGTTCTTGCCGCCGATCAGGCCCGGGTACGGGGCCACCCCGTCGGTGCCGGACAGCATGCGGTTGGTGTTGCTGATCCCGAACGGCTTGTCCCTGCCGGGTCCGGCCGGGCCGCCGGGGAACTGCGCCGACGCGGTCGAGCAGTACTCCTTGAAGCCCGCGTCCGTCAGGCCCTGTCGCAGGAAGAGCGTCAGGTCGTACGCCGAGGAGACCTGGCCGGGGGCGTCGTAGCCGTCCGGGCTCCGCACGCTCGTGTCACCGGCGCCCAGCTCGGTGGCGCGCCGCTGCATGTCGGCGACGGTCTTCTCGACGCCACCGTTCATCGCCGCGAGCACGTGCACGGCGTCGTTGCCCGAGCGGAGGAACACCCCGCGCCACAAGTCGGGTACCTGGTACGTCCCCCCGGGCACTATGCCGACCGCGCTGCTGCCGTCGCCCATCCCCTTGAGGTCCTCGGGCGTCACCGTGCGGCTCGCGGTGTGCGGCACCGCGGGCAGCACGGTGTCCGCGAAGAGCATCTTCAAGGTGCTGGCCGGGGGGAGCTGCCAGTGGGCGTTCCGCGCCCCCAGCACCTGGCCCGTGTCCGCGTCCGCCACCACCCAGGACAGTGCCGACAGCCCTGCCGGGAGGTTCGGTGCGCCCGCGCCGACCTGGTCGCCGGGACTCCCGAGCCGCTCCCCGCCCACCTTCGACATCTGCGCGGGGGGCTCCTTGCGCGCCGGGCCGCCGGCCGCGCCGGATGCCCCGGCGGTCGGCGGCGTCGACGGTGGCGGTGTACGCGGCGCCTGCGGTGTATGCGGTGTCAAGGGGGCGCTCGCACAGGCGGGCGTCACACCCGCGCACGCCACCAGCACGGCCGCCGCCACGGCCACCAGAGCCCCCCGGGCCCGCGGCCGCGGAGCCGCGCGACCCCGGTCGGCAGTCGTGACGAGGGGCGCGGCTCCGGCCGTCTCCTCGGTTGTGGCCGTCATCGGCACGTCCTCCCTTCCCCCTGGGCGGCGGTCACTTCGCGGCGACCGGGCCGCGCATCCGGTCGCTCATCCACTTCAGGTCGCCACCGTTGAACAGGGTGTCCGTGTACTTGTATCCGTCGTGACCGCCCTCGAAGGACGTCACCCGGGTCTCTATCGGGCCCTTGGTGATGTCCTGGCGGAGCTTGTCGAGCGCCGCGACCTCCTGCTTCGGCTCCTTCGTGCCCATGAGGAAGGAGATCGCCACCTTGGGGCCGGTCGTGGGGCCGGTCGTCGGGCCCTTCGTGGCACCGGTCGAGGGGCTGCTCTTCGGCGTGCTCTTCGGGCTGCTCTTGGAGCCGGCCTTGGCGCTGCTCGACGGGCTGCTCGAGGGACCGCCCGAGGCGGCGCCGCTCTTCTTGATCAGCTGCTCGGCCAGCCAGGCCGGGCTGTTCTCCTGCTTCTCCTTCGGATGGCCGTTCCACAATGGCGAATCGGGGGCCGCGTCCGGCCCGCCCGCGATCGCCACGCTGAACCGCTCCGGGTACTGCAGCACCATCTTCATGCCCACGTAGCCGCCGGAGGAGGAGCCGAAGAAACCCCAGCCCTTCGGGTCGGCGTAGGTACGGAAGTTCTCCCGCACGAGGTCGGGCACGTCGTCCGAGATCCAGGTGCCCATCTTGGGCTGCCCCGGTATGTCGCTGCCGTCGTAGTAGGTGTCCTTGTTGGCGTTCAGCACCGGCATGACCACGATGAAGGGCAGGCTCTCGCCCTTGTCGGCGGCCTCCCCGATCCGCTCCTGGAGGCGGAACTCCTTGGAGAAGAAGTAGTTCGTCGGGTAGCCCACGGCGCCGGGCAGCGCCATCAGGACGGGGAAGGCGCTGTCCTTGTACTCGGGCCGGCCGTACTGCTTCGGCACCCACGCCCACACCCGGCCGGTGAAGCCGGACTTGGGCCCCGTCAGGTCGGTGCGCACCACCCGGGTCCCGTCCGGCAGCTCCCGCTGCGTCGTCCACTCGCGCGGATGGGTCGGCATCCGGACGTCGCTGGGGGCGCTGCTCGCCCCCGGCTTCGCCGAATCTTTCGGGGCGAAGGAGACGGGATCGCCCTCGCTGGAGCAGCCGGACAGGGCTGCGACGGCGGACAGGACGAGGGCCGCGCAGAGCGAGGCGCAACGATGTTTCACTCGGGACTCCGGTGCAGACTTACGGATCTCGAACGGTCTCGAACGGATCTCGCAGGTATAGATTGATACGGCAACATTTCGGTTCCCTCGAACGGACACGAAGCCGGAGACGGCGCACGAACGCCCCCGAGCCAGGGCGCAGCCGCTCCCAGCCGTCGCGCGCACACACTGCCGGCCCGTACCGACTTGATCCCCTCCTCGGCCTCGCGGCCTTCCTCGCCGCTCGCCGCTCCCCGCTTCGGCCGGGCTCATGGGCCGGGCGTCGGGGCACCGTTGACGACGTTCGGGGCCGTCGGTCGGCTCTCTTCTCGTCCCCTTGACGATATGGGCGTACGCCGTTATCGTCGCACTGACGAAATGAAGGGGGTTCGCCATGGCCGACATCACCCGGCGCTTCGGCTGGCGTCATCTGCGCTCCGCGCCCACCGCCCACATCCGCCACCACAAGCGCGGCCGACTCGTCCATGACGGGCGGGGGCTCAGCTTCTGGTACCGGTCGTTGTCCGCGGCGCTGTCCGAAGTGCCGGTCGACGACCGGGAGTTGGCCATGGCGTTCCATGCCCGTACGTCCGACTTCCAGGACGTCGCCGTGCAGGCCACCGTCACCTACCGGATCAGCGACCCGGCCGAGGCCGCGGGCCGGATCGACTTCTCCGTCGACCCGGACACCGGGAGCTGGCGCGGCGCGCCCTTGGAGCAGATCGCCACCCTCCTCACCGAGACCGCGCAGCAGCACGCGCTGGACGTACTGGCCCGCACCCCGCTGGCAGTCGCCCTGGTGGACGGCGTCTCCTCCGTGCGCGAGCGGGTCGCCGCCGGTCTCGCCGCCGAGCCCAGGCTCCCGGCCACCGGCATCGACGTGGTGGCCGTGCGGGTCGTGGCGATCCGCCCCGAGGCCGAGGTGGAGCGCGCCCTGCGCACCCCGGCCCGCGAGCAGATCCAGCAGGAGGCGGACCGCGCCACCTATGAACGGCGGGCCATCGCCGTCGAGCGTGAGCGCGCCATCGCCGAGAACGAGCTGGCCAGTCAGATCGAACTGGCCAGACGCGAGGAGCAGTTGATCGACCAGCGCGGCACCAACGCCCGCCGCGAGGCCGAGGAGAAGGCGGCGGCGGACGGTATACGGACCGAGACCGAGGCGGCCCGCAAGGTCCGCCTGGCCCACGCGGACGCCGAGGCGGCGCGCGAAACGGGCGCGGCGCGCGCCGAGGTGCAGGCCGCCTGGCTGCGCGTGCACGACGAGGCCGACCAGGCCACGCTGCACGCCCTGGCGGCGACCCGGCTGGCGGAGAACCTGCCGCGGATCGAGAGCATCACGCTCTCTCCCGACGTCCTCACCGGGCTCCTCTCCAAGCTCGGACGCCCGGAAGGCGACGCGGGCGCGTGAGCCTGGCACCTCGGGCGGTGCTCGTGCACCGCAGGACCGAGTACGAGGAGCTGCTCGCCCGGCACGGGACGCACGGGCAGGCCGCGTTCTTCCTCTCCAGCCGGGGCCGGTCGATCGACGAGGTGGTCCGCCGCCACGACGGCAACCAGCAGGCACTGCGGGAGGTGACGGCGGCGGTGCCGCTCACCTGGCGCAGCTCGAGGGTGGAGCGTGCGGACCTGGACCGCTTCCTGTTCGCTCCGGAGGACGTGGTCGTCGTGGTCGGCCAGGACGGCCTGGTCGCCAACACCGCGAAGTATCTCCGCGGACAGCCGGTGGTGGGCATCGACACCGACCCGGGGCGCAACCCGGGGGTCCTGGTCCGGCACCGCCGCGCCGACGCGGCCGCCCTGCTGCGTGCGGCGGCCGCCCCCGGGGGCCGGGCGGAGGAGCTGACCATGGTCGAGGCCGTTGCCGACGACACCCAGCGCCTTCTCGCCCTGAACGAGATCTACCTGGGTTCGCCCGGCCACCAGACGGCCCGCTACCGCCTGGGCGCCGACGACGAGGAGGGCCCGGGCGAGGCCCAGGCATCCTCCGGGGTACTGGTGGGAACCGGTACGGGCGCTACCGGCTGGCTGCGTTCCCTCTGGCTGGAGCGCGGTAGCGCCGAGGCGCTGCCCGCACCCAGCGACCAGCGGCTGCTGTGGTTCGTGCGCGAGGCCTGGCCCTCCGCCACGACCGGCACGACGAAGGTCGCCGGTGTGATGGAGCGGGGGCAGGGGCTGCAACTGACCGTGGAGTCGGACCGGATCGTGGTCTTCGGCGACGGGATGGAGGCCGATGCCCTGGAGCTGACCTGGGGTCAGAGCGTGCGGCTCGGCATCGCGGCGACGTCGCTGCGCCTGGTGACGTGAACAGCCTCGTCGGCACCGGAGGCGGGCGACGTCCTTTCCGGCGCGCTCAGTTGGCGCGGGTGTACCGCACGTCCCCGCTCCAGATCCGCTCCAGGCGGACGCGCGTGCCGGGGCGGGGGGCGTGCCAGATGCTGTCGTCGCCCGCGTAGATGCCCACGTGGCTCATGGTCGCTCCGGACGGGAAGAAGACGAGATCGCCGGGCGTGCGTTGACTCCGGGAAATGTGCCGGGTGCTTTCGTATTGCTGCTCGGCCGTGCGGGGAAGCGTGCGGCCGGCCTCCCGGAAGGCGTAGAGCGTGAGGCCCGAGCAATCGAATATCTTGGGGCCCGTCGCCCCATAGGCGTAAGGTGCGCCCCGCTTCGACGCGGCGATTTCAACGGCTCTGGGGCCGTAAGGGGAGGCTGCCCTGGCCGGTGTGGCCTCACTCGTCATCGTGGCCAGCGACATTATGAGAAAGAGAGCGACTATCGGCGGAAGAATGTTGCGGATATAGCGTCGTTCTTTCCCGGGCTTCTGGAAGTCCATTTCGATGGGGCGCAATCGTGATACCTCCGCATTGGCTGCGTAACGAATCTCGACGACGGACAAGCTATCCCCCATAGCCCGCCACCGAAGGGATTCGGACACCCCCTGAAAAGTATTGATTAGGTAAAGGACCGCTCCCTCGAGTCGCCCCCACAGGCGGAGCGGGTCCGCAACACGATCACCGCCTCACGGGCCATATATCCTGGCTGACCTGCGGTTTCATCCGGAGCAACGGGGGTGCTGGGGTGCGGTGTGCGGATGCGGGGCCGGGGGTGCTGTGCGAGCTTGGTACGAGTGGGGGCTGGACCCGGGGGGCGTCTTCTTCCCCGAAGGAGTGCATCGCATATGAACCGACTTCTCGCCACGGCCGTGAGCACGGCCGCCGCAGCGCTTCTCGTGACCGGCGGGGCCGCATCGGCCTTCGCCGCCGCGCCGACCGACGATGCGACGAACAAGCTGTGCAGCAGTCTGACCGAACTCAAGGCCGACAACGCGAAGTTGCGAACGCTTGACCCGGCGACCGCCACCAAGGACCAGATCAAGAGCGCGCACAACGCCGTTCAGGATGACTGGAAGACCGTCGCCGAATCCACCGCGCAGTTCAACGCTGCTCAGAAGGACGCGGTCAAGAACGCGGCCAACGCCGTCAAGAAGACGTACGACAGTCTGCCCGGCGACACCACGGGCGCCGAGGCCCTGACCAAGCTCACCCCTGACCTGCAGAAGCTCGACTCGGCCGTCGCGAGTGCCCAGTCCGGCCTGAAGTGCGGCTGACGGACCCACCACCGGAGCGGGGCGCTCACAGGGCGCCCCGCTCCGGCCCGCACGGCGGTGGGCCCCTAGCAATCGCTAGGGGCCCCCCCCGCAGAGCGTGGGCACCCCCCA